>CACATS010000001.1 GCA_902535505.1 uncultured Pelagibacteraceae bacterium
GATAAATTAACTGTTGCTAGAGCAAGAAAAATACAAAGATTTTTATCACAACCTTTTTTTGTTGCAGAAGTTTTTACAGGCTCTCCCGGTAAGCTTGTAGATTTAGATGCAACCATAAAAGGCTTCGATTCTATTTGCAAAGGAGAATACGATCATTTGCCAGAGGCGGCCTTTTATATGGTCGGCGGTATAGAGGAAGTAGTAGAAAAAGCTGATAAATTGAAAAAAGAAAGTAAATAATGTCAGATAAATTTACTCTTGAAATTATTTCACCTGAAGGAACTATTTTAAAAGTAGAGGCTTCAGAGGTAGTTATCCCTTCTTATGAGGGAGAAATGGGTATTTTAAAAAACCATATCCCATTAATAACTTTCTTGAGACCTGGCTTCATTAAAATTAAAGGCAATGAGGAAACAATTTTTTTTGTAGAGGAGGGCACTGTAGAATTTGTAAATAATAATCTTCTGATTTTAACATCTACCGCTAAAGAATTGTCGGCTATTGATCAAAGCTCTATCCAAAAACAAATTACTGAAGCAGAGAAAAAAATAAGTAATGATAGTTTATCAGATAAAAAAAAATATTTGCTATCTTATAAAATAAATACTCTTAAAAACATTAATCAATAAGTTCTTTTAATTTCTCCAATAAACTTAAATATAGAGTTTTTTTAAAATCAACAATTACGTGAGGAAGTTCATCTGGATCTATCCATTTCCAATCTATAAACTCTGGATATTTTGTTTTAAGATTAATTTCTTTTTCATTACCTATAAATTTTACAATAAACCACTTTTGCTTTTGACCTTTAAACTTGCCTTTCCAAATGACGCCAACAAGATTATCTGGTAGTTCATATTCAAAAAAGCCATCTATCTCTTTTAATAATTTTATACTTTTGATACTAGTTTCCTCAAAAAGCTCCCTTTTCATTGCTGATAGATAACTCTCACCTGAATTAACTCCGCCCTGAGGCATTTGCCACCTGTCCACTGGATTATCTTTTCTTTTAGCAACAAAAACCCGATTATTTTTGTTAAGTATAATTACACCTACCCCATTTCTCATAGGAAGTTTTTTATTATTCATATTTAAGAATTAAAAAGTTTAATAGCGTAATTAAGCTGATTATCTTTTTCAGAGTTGATTAAAAAATCCTCTCCTTTTTCCTCTACTAAAATGTCAGGAGTCACTCCCACCTCAGATATTGATTTTCCCGATGGTAAATAGTATTTTGATATAGTTAATCTCATACCGCCACCGTTCCTTAAAGGTATAATCGATTGAACAGAGCCTTTACCATAAGAGTTTTCTCCTAAAATAATAGCTCTTTTATGATCCTTTAATGCTCCAGCAAAAATTTCCGATGCTGATGCAGAACCATTATTAATTAAAACAACAATCGGTTTACCTTTTATTTCATCTCCTTTTCTGGCAAAAAATTTTCGAGTTTCTGAAATTTTTCTTCCTTTAGTGGATACAATTTCACCGTCCTCTAAAAAAAAATCAGTTATATTGATTGCCTGTTGAAGCAAACCACCAGGATTATTTCTAAGATCAAGCACATATCCTTTAATTTTTGGTTTTTTTTCAAATTCTTTTATAGATTTCAAAAATTGTTTATCACTATTTTCATTAAATGATTTAAGTCTTATATAACCAAGATTTTTTTCTTTACCAATTATACTTGCGCTTACTGATTGAATTTCAATAATTTTTCTTACTATATTAAACTTTAAAGGTTTTTTTACATTTTTACGTCTCACAGTAAGTTCGATAGATGTGCCCACAGGACCTCTCATCAATTTCACAGCCTCTAATAAAGATTTTCCTTGTACTTGCTCCTTTCCAATTTTTACTATGTAATCACCTGCTTTGATACCAGCTTTAGCTGCGGGGGTATCATCAATTGGAGAAATTACTTTTACCACTCCTGACTCCATCCCGATTTCTATCCCTAAGCCTCCAAACTCACCTTTTGTATCAGTTTGCATTTCTCTAAATAGCTCTGGACTCATATATGCTGAGTAAGGATCAAGAGACTGAAGAACACCGTTAATGGCAGAGTCCATCATTTCAGCTTGGTCTACATCATCTACGTAGTCCTTTTTAATATTTTCTAAAACTTCACCAAATAAATCTATTTTATCAAAAAGATCATTTTTTGAGTAAACCGGAGAAAACAACAAATTGAAAAAAAAAATACAAATTACAAAAATTTTTCTCATATCATTGCCTTTTCTTTTGGAATTTCCTCCGACCACATTTTTTCTAAATCATAAAAGTCTCTTTTCTCTGGATGAAAAATATGCACAATCACATCGTGTGCATCAACTAATTTCCAATCACTGCTATTTTTGCCCTCTATACGACAATCGTCTATTCCTAGTTTTTTTAATTGGTCTACAAGAATTTCAGATAATGCTTGTAAATGTCTTGAAGATGTTCCAGAAGCTATAACCATATAATCTGCTATGTATGATTTATTTTTTAAATCAATGCACGTAATATTTAACGCTTTATTATCATCTAATATTTTCTCAATATTATCTTTAATATCAATGATTCCCATCAAATATTTGATCTATTCCGCTTTTTTAATTGTGTAGATGATATTAATATTGGTTTGTTTTTTATAAAGGTAATTTTATTTTTAAAATTTTTAACCACAGTAGATTTCATACCCTTTCTATCATATCCTCTTCTAGAAAAAACTATTAATTTCACTAATTTTAGTATTTTTTTATAGCTTTTCCACCTATGAAATCGTGATAAATTATCAGATCCTATTATGAGGTATATATTTTTTAATCTCTTTTTTTTTATAAAGTAATTAATTGCATCAATAGTTCTTGAGGATTTAATGATGTTTTCTAGATAAATTAATTTAATTTTTTTTTGATTTTTAGATATTCTTTTTGCAAATTTAATTCTTTCATCTAAAGAATAAAAAGTTTTATTTTTAAATGGATTTTTTTTGGTAATGACCCAGTAAATTTTTTTTAATTTTAATTTTTTGAAAGTAATTTTTGATATGCCTAAATGTCCTTTATGTGCAGGATCAAAACTACCACCTAATAAACCTATGTATTTTTTTTGGATACTTGCCATCAACTATGGTCTAATAATTCCTTTACCAGAAACAAGATACTTATATGATGTTAATTGATTTATCCCTACAGGTCCCCTAGGCGGAAGCTTGTTAGTAGAGATACCAATTTCACCACCAAATCCGAATTCTCCTCCATCAGCAAATTGAGTTGAAACATTATGCATTGCTATTGAGCTATTAACACCATTTAAGAAAATCTCAGCATTTTTTTTATTACTAGTAATAATGCTATCGGTATGCATTGTGCCATATTTCAAAATGTGATCGACAGCTCTATGAACATTTTTTACTGTCTTAATTGAAATAATTGCATCCAGATATTCAGTTTTCCAGTCTTTCTCTGAAGTTTTTTTTAATTTTCCTTTGAAAATTTTATTAATTTTTTTGTCAGCTCTGACCTCACAGCCTGAATTTAAAAGAGCGTCTACTATTTGTTTAGCATGTGAGTTTAGAGCTTTTTCTTCAATAAGAAGAGTTTCAACTGCTCCGCAAATACTTGTTCTCCTCATTTTTGCATTTAAAATTAAATCTTTTGCCATCTTTATGTTTGCAGTTTTATCAACATAAATATGGCACAATCCTTCAAGATGTCCAATTACGTGTACATTAGAAAATTTTTGTACTTTTGCAACAAGTCCTTTGCCTCCTCTTGGCACAATTACATCAATATATGCACTCATTTTTGATAATAACTGATCTACAATTTTTCTATTTTTATTCTCAATAAACTGAACACAATTTTGATTGATATTATTTTTTATTAAATTGTCTCTAAATAAACTTGCTAATAATCTATTTGAATGAAAAGCTTCAGATCCACCTCTTAAAATAGAACAGTTACCTGATTTTAAACATAATGCTGCTACATCCGCAGTTACATTTGGTCTGCTTTCATAAATTACACCTATAACACCAATTGAAGTCGTTACTTTTTTTATACTTAGATTATTAGGTCTACGCCATGTTTCTAAAACTCTTCCAATTGGATCTTTAAACTTTGATATTTCATTTATCGAGTATCTAATACCCTCTATTCTATTTTTATTTAAAATTAATCTATCAACTAGATTTTTTCTTTTAACATTTTTTACATCTTTTAAATTTTCTTTAATTATTTTATTTGTATTTTTTTTAAGTGATTGATTGTAATTATCTAAAACTTTTTTAATTTTTTTATGCTTTACGTTCTTAAGTTCCTCAAAGGCTTTTTTGGCATTTTTTCCTATTTGTTCTAAATAATTCATTTATAATAATACCATATCATCTTTATGAATAACCTCACTTTTGCTTAAGTAACCAAGAATTGTTTCGATCTCCTTACTTTGTTTGCCTCTAATTTTATCTATTTCAGCAGAGCTAAAAGATGACAATCCTCGAGCTAATTGATTATTATTCTGATCTAAAATCATTACATTTTCTCCCTTTTTGAAATTTCCATTAATCTTAGTTATACCAGCTGCGAGTAAGCTCTTACCATTTGATAAAGCTTTTGCCGCTCCATTATCAATATAAATAGTTCCATTGTAGTTAAGAGATCCAATTATCCATTTTTTTCTGGCGTCTAATGTAGAAATTTTTGGCAAGAAATGGGTATATTTTTTATTTTTAATCATATTTGAAATCGGGTTATTTACTTTTCCATTAGCGATAAACATGTGACTACCTGAATTCATGCAAATCTTAGCAGCATCTAACTTCGTAACAATTCCCCCTGAGCCAAGTTTATTTTTTCTATTATCTATCATAGAAATAATTTTTTCATTAATTGAAGTTACTTCTTTTACAATCTTTTTACCTTTTGATTTATCGTATAATCCATCAACATCAGAGAATAAAATCAGCATATCAGCTCCAATTATCTGAGCTACCCTTGCAGCTAGTCTATCATTATCTCCATATTTTATTTCACTAGTTGCCGTTGAATCATTTTCATTGACTACAGGAATAGCTTTAAGTTTAAATAAATTATCAAATGTTCTTCGTACATTAATAGCTCTTCTCCTTTGTTCGGTGTCATCTGGACTAATTAAAATTTGACCAGTTTTAATTTTATATTTATCAAATATTTTTTGAAATTCTCCTGCTAAGTGAATTTGCCCAACTGATGCAATAGCCTGGCTCATTTCTAATTTAATTTTTCCTTTTTTAATCTTAAGATGTTTTTGGCCAAGAGCAATTGCGCCTGAAGAAACAATTACAAAGTTTTTTCCTTTTCCATATTTTTTAATATCTTTAATAAGAGAAGTTACCCACTTTTCTTTAAAAATACCTTTACTATCAACTACCGTCGCAGATCCAAGTTTTAATACTATTTTATTTGCATTTTTAATTAGCATATCTTATCAGTAATTTTTTTATTTTTTGAATATCTTTGTGAGAATAAACAGATACAATTTCATAATCATTTTTAATTTTTTTTTTAAATTCTTTTAATTTTTCATTTATCTTTTCATCATCTAATAAATCCGATTTATTGAAAAAAATGATCTCTTTCTTCTTTATTAAACTTTTATCATAATTAGATATTTCTAATTTAATTTTCTTATATGAATTTAACAAATCATCTTCTGATAAATCAATTAAGTGAAGTAAAATTTTACACCTTTCTATATGTCTTAAGAATTTATCCCCAAGACCAACACCTTTATGTGCACCTTCCACTAGACCGGGAATATCAGCTAAAGTAATCTCTCTACCTCCGTAATAAGAAACTCCTAAATTTGGATTAATTGTTGTAAAAGGATAGTTTGCTATTTTTGGCTTTGCTCTTGTTAATGCTGCAAGCAAACTGGATTTACCGGCATTTGGCTTACCAATAATTCCAATATCAGCAATTACTTTTAATTGAAGCCATATCCAAAATTCTTCACCTAATTTTCCATTAGTTTTTTTTCTTGGCGCTCTGTTTGTCGAACTTTTAAATCTTACGTTACCAAGTCCACCTTTTCCTCCCAATGCTACAAGATATTTTTCTTTATTTTTTGTAAAATCGTAAATTAAGGTATTATTATCCTCCTCGTATACTTGAGTTCCTAATGGAACTTTTAAAATCAAATCTTCTCCATTAGCTCCAGTTTTATTTCTTTTACTCCCAGGTTTTCCATGTTGTGCTTTAAAATGTTGAGCATACCTGAAATCAATTAACGTATTAAGGTTTCTATCTGATTGTACAATTATAGACCCCCCGTCACCGCCGTCACCTCCATCTGGTCCACCGTACTCCACAAACTTTTCTCTTCTGAAGCTTGCAGATCCTGATCCACCATTTCCAGCTTTAATATAAATCTTTGCTTGATCTAAAAATTTCATTTTTATTTTAATATAAATAATTTTGGTTATTTATATATATCTAATTGGGGATTACAGAAACAAAAGTTCTGTTTAATTTAGATTTTTTGAATTTTACTTTTCCTTTAATCAAAGAAAAAATTGAATGGTCTTTACCCATACCAACATTATCACCAGGATGGATTTTTGTCCCTCTCTGTCTAACTATAATGTTTCCAGGTATTACAACTTGGTCACCGTATTTTTTAACTCCAAGACGTCTACCTTTACTATCTCGGCCGTTCTTCGATGATCCACCTGCTTTTTTAGTTGCCATTTAATTTCCTATTTTTTTTGCTATTTTTTTTATAACTTTTTTTTCTTCTTTGATAGGCTTATTTTTTTCGACGATTTTAGCCTCACCTATAACTTTCCCATCCTTAGTTAAAATTTTTGTGATTTGTATTTTAGAATGGCGTTGTCTATGCCCGTTTTTCTTTCTTGAGTGTTTTCGTCTTCTCTTATGAAAAATTAATACTGTTCTATCTTTAATATTATCTAAAAGTTTAGCTTCAACTGTTGCCCCGTCAATTTTAGGACTTCCAATTTCAGTATTTTTGTCATCATTCAAAAGTAAAACATTATTAAACTTAATAGTTTCTCCAACTTTAGCGTTAAGTTTTTCAATTTCTAAAATTTTACTTGCAGATACTTTGTACTGCTTTCCACCTGTTTCAATTATAGCAAATGACATAAATTCTCTTTTTTTAATTTCCACGCAATATAGCCTTCACTGCTAGCAAGTCAAGATTATTGAAGTTAAAAAGAGTCCTTTAAATCTCTTAATTTTGAAAAAACTTTAGCTTCTGATGAATCTTTTAGGCCTAAAGTATGCCTAATCTCAGGATCATTACACCTAAAAAAAATATTCGTTTTAATTTCCTGATCTAAAGTAGTTGGAATAGTAGGCTGATTAGAATTTAGTTTTTTTTGAATTTCAATTTCTTTCTCTTTTAAAAAAATATTTTTGGAGTCATATTTTAAACAAAAATTTAAATTTGATTTAGTATATTCGTGTCCACAATATATTTTTGTATCTGGTGGAAGTTTTTTAATTTTATTTAAAGAATTAAACATTTCTTCATGGGTACCCTCAAAAACTCTACCGCATCCTAATGAAAATAAAGTATCACCTGTAAAAACTATTTTTTCTTTAAAAAAGAAAAATGCGATGTGGCCCTTAGTATGACCAGGCACAAAAATTACTTCAAATTCTAATTTTCCAATTTTATGCTTTTGGTTTTCTTTAAGTAGGATGTCTATGCCAGGAATTCGATCTTTATCTAATTCAAAACCCAAAATTTTAGAATTATATTTTTTTTTCAACTCTAAATTACCATCAACATGATCGGCATGATGATGAGTATTTAGAATAAAATCTAATTTCTTATACTTTTTAATTACATTATCACATGCCTTATATTCTGCAGGATCAACTATTGAAACTTTGTCAGACTCTTTATCGTGAATTAAGTAACTAAAGTTATCACTTAAACAAGGAATAATTTCTACTTTCATATTAACTTATTAAAAAAATACCAACTTTCGAAAAAAGATTTTTAATTTCTAAATTACTTTTTCTTATTAATGAAGTTTTATTTTCATTTACTCCAACAACTTTTTTAATAATAATATTTTTTTCATCACAAAAATTAAATAAATCTTTTATAGTGCACATGTGTAAATTAGGAGTATTATACCAAGTATTCGGTAGTGTTTTTGTAACTGGCATCTCGCCAAAAAGTAAAAGTTTTATTCTTACTTTCCAATAGCCAAAATTAGGAATTGAGATAATAACTGATTTTCCTATCCTTAAAAGATTTTTTAAAACTTTCTCTGGTTCATAAAATGCTTGGAGAGTTTGACTTAATACAACATAGTCAAATGATTTATCAGGAAATTGATGCAATTCAGTTTCTGCATTACCCTGAATAACTGGCAAACCTTTATAAATACATTCTTTAACATTATCTTGATTAAGCTCTAGTCCACGTACCTCTATATTTTTTTCTATCCTGAGAAGATGCATTAAAGATCCGTCTCCACATCCTATGTCAAGAACCCTCGTATTATTAGGTAATAAATCTGCAATTACTTTAAATTCTTTTTTCATTTTTAAATTTTTCATACATAGAATCTAAAAAACCTTTAAGTGTCTTTAAAAATTCAGGCTCATCAAGTAAAAAGGAGTCATGTCCTTTGTCTGTAACTATCTCAGAGTAAGAGACATCTGCACCTGACGCATTTAATGCTATTACTATATCTTTGTTATCTTTTGTTGTGTAAAGCCAATCAGAGGAAAATGATATGATTAAGAATTTTGTTTTTTGATTTTTAAATGCTTCTACCAAACCTCCTTTAAATTGTTTTGAAAGATCAAAATAATCCATCGCTCTTGTTATATATAGTATTGAATTAGCATCAAACCTTTCAACAAACGCATAGCCTTGATGTCTTAAATAACTTTCAACCTGGAAGTCAGCATTAAAACTAAATTCATAATCTGCCTTCTCTTGTAATTTTCTACCAAATTTTTCCTGCATACCTTTTTCAGATAAATAACTTATATGTCCAACCATTCTTGCAACTGCTAAGCCATTTTTTGGTTGAGAATTTTTCAAAACATATTTTCCATTATCCCATACAGGATCTGCCATAATTGCTTGACGAGCTAATTCATTAAGAGCAATATTTTGAGCGCTATGGCTCGAGCTACAGGCTATCGGCACCGCTGAAAACGCTTTATCCGGAAATGTTGCACAAAATTGTAAAAGTTGCATTCCACCCATTGAACCCCCAGTCGCGCATAAAAGTTTTTTAATTCCTAAATGTTCAAGTAAGGACTCCTGAGCTTTTACCATATCTTTAATCGTTATAACTGGAAAATCCAATCCATAAGGTTTTTTTGTTACTGGGTTAATATCTTTAGGACCAAATGAACCCATACATCCTCCGATTACATTTGCACAAATAACAAAATATTTATTTGTATCTATTGCTCTCCCAGGCCCTACAGCAGTAACCCACCAACCCTCTTTATTAGTAATAGGATTAGTTCCAGTTACGAACTGATCTCCTGTTAATGCATGAAACACAAGTATTGCGTTGTCTTTGTTATCATTCAATTTTCCATAAGTCTCGTAAGCGATAGGAAAATTTTTTATAGTTTTTCCGCAGTCTAGTTTAAGCGGTTTAGTAACGTCTAATTTCTTTATATTATCAAGTTTTATATTCATCCAAAAAAAAAGCCCAGCTAAACTGGGCATACCCTTTTTAGCTACATTTATTATGCGCTTGCAATATGGTTAAATCAGCGCAAATAATGTTTACTAAATCATCACAAACTTGTCAATTTTATATACGATAAAGAGCTATAGAAAAACTTAAACAATTTAGATAATACATTAATTAGATGAGATTTCCTAAACCAAATAACATTGTTGCAGAGAAATATGTAGCTGGAATGAGCTTATTCAAGAGTAAATTAGCCAAGATTAAATTATCTGCTAATGAGTCTGCTCTTGGCCCTAGCCCAAAAGCAAGAAAACAATACTTAGAAGTTTCAAAAAACTTTGAAAGATACCCTGACTCTGATGGAACCTTTTTAAGAAATACTTTGGCTAATAAATTTAAGATTGATAACAATAGAATAATCTTAGGATCAGGTTCTGATCAAATTTTTGAACTTATATGTAAATCGTTTCTTAAGAAAGGAGATGAAGTTATAGTACCTAAGTTTAGTTTTATAATTTACCGAATTTACAGTAGAATGAATGGAGCAAAAGTTATTTATTCTAAAGAGAATAATTTTACTGTTTCAACTAAAGATATACTCAAAAAAGTTACAAGAAAAACCAAAATAGTTTTCCTAGCTAACCCAAACAATCCAACTGGAACATATATTTCAAAGAGAGAATTACTCTTTTTAAGAAAAAAACTAAGAAGCAATATCTTGTTAGTAGTAGATGATGCTTATTTTGAGTATGTAAAAAATAAAGATTATTTGTCTGGTTTAGAAACTTTTATGAATTTTAAAAATGTAGTTATGACAAGAACTTTTTCAAAAATATATGGTTTAGCAGGGCTCAGAGTGGGCTGGGGATATGGATCAAAAGAAATTATCTCTGCATTAAATAAGGTGAAACCACCTTTTAATGTGAGCAGGCCAGCTTTGTTCGCAGCTTCTGCTGCTGTAAAAGATACTTTATGGCTTAATAAAGAAATTAAACACGTAAATAAATGGAATAAAAAAATGTTTTCTGAATTCAAAAAAATGAGAATAGAGACAAATAAAAGTTTTACTAATTTCTTATTGGTAAAATTTAATAAAGTTAAAACAAACTCTTCCCAAGTTTTTAGATTACTTGCAAAATCAGGAATACTTGTTCGTAAAATGGATGTTTATGGAATTAAAAATTCTTTACGAATAACTATTGGTAAATCATCAGAGAATATTGCATTAATAAAAAAAATGAGAAAAATTTTAAATGTTTGGTAAAATAAGTATAATAGGTTGTGGATTGATTGGCTCTTCAATTCTGAGAGCAATACAAGAAAAAAAATTAGCTACAAAAATAAGTGTTTACGATAAGTCAAATAACGTTTTAGAATATTTAAAAAAAAATTTTACAGCTGATATTTGCTCTAATGTGTCTGAGACTACAACAGATGCAGATCTGATAATAATTTCTACACCATTAAGTAGTTATAAAGAAATTTTGCTTTCTATAAAATCAAACTTAAAGGAAGGATCTATTCTTACCGACACTGGTTCCACTAAAAAAGAAGTTAACAAAATTGTAAACAATTTAGGTCTTAAAAATATTACTTGGATAGCTTCACACCCAATAGCTGGAACAGAATATAGTGGACCTGCCGCAGGATTTTCAAGTTTATTTAAAAATAGATGGTGCATTCTTTCTGCTGAAAATCAAGTTGCTAAAGATAAAATAGAAAACCTAGAAAAATTTTGGTCCAAATTAGGAAGTAAAGTTAAAGTCATGTCAATTGAAGATCATGATTATGTTTTGTCTTTAACAAGTCATCTTCCACATGCAGTTGCATATAGCATTGTTAGAACTGCAATTAATAATGAGGACAAATTTAAAAATGATGTTATTCAATATAGTGCTGGAGGATTAAGAGATTTTACTAGAATTGCTGCTTCAGATCCTTTGATGTGGAAAGATATTTTTATTGATAACAGTGAAAATATATTGAAAGTTTTAGATAACTATTCAAAAAATCTAGATGATATTAAAAGTGCTATAAAAAATAAAGACAGTAAAAAGCTTCTAGAAATATTTTCATCAACTAAAAAAGTAAGAAAAGAAATTATTGAAGCTGGACAGGATACTGAAAAACCAGACTTTGGAAGAAAATAATTAATAATATTTTTTTATTTCAGTATAAATCTTATTTTCAAGTTCTTTAGTAAATTCATCATTTTCTTTACCAGGCATAATAGGATCTAGAAATGAAATATGAATATCTCCTGAGAATTTCATAAAACTATTTTTAGGCCAGACTTTTCCAGTATTTAATGCAACTGGAATACAAGGTAAATTCAATGCTTTATATATTCGTCCTACTCCTTTTTTAAATGGAGGCTGTTCATCTAATTTTACCCGTGTACCTTGAGGAAATATCAATAGTGGTCTTTTATTTTTTTCTAATCTTTCTTTTATTTTGTCAAAAAAATTTAAATTTTCTTTAGTAGTAGTCTCTCTTATTATTGCTATAGAACCAATTTTTCTTAAATACCAACCAAATAAAGGTATATTCAAAAGTTCTTTTTTTAAAATAAAAATTGGACCATCAAGCGGAATTTGTAATGCAAAAGTTTCAAACATTGATTGATGAGCAGAAGCGACAAAAAAATTATCAACTTTTTTTAAGTTTTCTTCTCCGTGAAAAATTACTTTAGTATTCATTACAAGTTTTAAAATTAAAACAATGTATTTCGCTGATAATCTTCCAAAAAAAATTGTAACTTTATTAGGAAGAATTAATG
This sequence comes from uncultured Pelagibacteraceae bacterium, assembly GCA_902535505.1. Classification (GTDB taxonomy): domain Bacteria; phylum Pseudomonadota; class Alphaproteobacteria; order Pelagibacterales; family Pelagibacteraceae; genus Pelagilacustribacter. The sequence goes on from CACATS010000001.1 coordinate 12,453, forward strand.
TTGGTATTGCTAATATGAAAATAAAAATAAGTCCAAAATAAAGAAAGATATTAAAAATTAAAGATTTAATAAATTGCATTAAGAATTTATCAATTTAAGTAAATTTTGTTTTTTTCTTATATATTTAAATTTATTTTTATTAATTAAAATTTCAGCGATTAAAGGTCTCGTATTATAGTTTGATGACAGTGAGGAGCCGTAAGCACCAACATTTGTAATTGCTACAAAATCATTCTCAATTAATTTTTGATATTTTTTGTAAACTCCAAACTTACAAGTGCTTTCACAAATTGGACCTACAAATTCTATTGCACTTTTCATTTTGGATGAATTTTTAGTTATAGGAATAATCTTATGAAATGCGTCATATAAAGCTGGACGCATAAAATCATTCATACCTGCATCTAATATTATAAAGTTTTTATTGAGCCCTTTTTTTATAAATTGAACTTTACTTACAAGTAAGCCTGTATTTCCAATAATGGATCTACCAGGTTCAAAAATAATTTTACATTTAAGTTTTTTTGCAAAATTATTAACTAATTTTGCGTAATTATTTAAATTTATTGGTTTTTCATTATCATTATAATTAATTCCAAAACCTCCACCCAAATCGACATACTTTAAACTTAATTTTAGTTCCTTAATTAATTTGTTCATTACATTAAGTGTCTTTTTAAAGGGCCCATCATTTAAAATTTGACTCCCTATATGAACACTTAATGCCTCAAGTTTGATATTTTTAAATTTATTTATCTCTCTTAGAAAAGACTTAAAATTTTTTATTGATAAACCAAATTTATTATCTGCTTTACCAGTAGATATATTTTTATGTGTTTTTGCATCGACATTAGGATTTAACCGAAAGCCAATGGAAACTTTTTTTCTCAAATTTTTTGCTAATTTGTTAACTAATTTCGCTTCACTCTCAGACTCACAGTTGATCAATAAAATTTTTTTATTAATTGCTATTTTTAACTCGTCCTCAGATTTACCAACTCCCGAAAAAACGATTTTTTTTGGTTTAATGCCTGCTTTAATGGCCTTTAATAGTTCTCCGCCTGACACAACATCAGCTCCAGCACCAAGTTTACCTAAAATTCTTAAAATATTTGTATTGCTATTAGATTTTGCAGCAAAACATATTAAAGGATTAGTTTTTTTAAATGTTTTTACAAAATTTAAATAATTAGAAACTATTTGATTTTCAGAATAAATATAAAAAGGAGTTTTATTTTTCTTTAAAAAATTCTGGATAGATACTCGCTCCAGAAATAAATTTTTGCCTACATATCTTAAATTTTGCATAAGATTATAAAATTATTTGTATATGATTATATTTTCCTTGATACTTTGGTTCCGATTTCTTTCCACATCCAGATAGAGTTAAGATTATTATACAAATTAATACTAATATTTTCATTTTACCTCCTTTTTATATTTTTTAATCATTGCTTTAACATTAGTAGTAGAAGTTCCTCCATAGGATTTTTTTGAGTTCATAGAATTATTTACATCAAATATTTTTAGTACATTTTTATCTAAATTTTTGTAAATTTTTGTTATTTCTTGTAAAGATAACTCAGGTAACAATTTACTTTTCTTTTCGGCGTAATTCACTAATTTTGTTGCAACCGCATAAGACTCTCTAAAAGTGAGTTTCTTTTCCTTTACCAAATAATCAGCAAAATCAGTAGCCGTGGTAAAACCTTCACTAGCCATTTTTAGCATATTTTTTTCATTCGGTTTTATTGAATTAACTAATTCAAGACTTAAAACCAATGAGTCATTTAAAGTATCAAATCCATCAAAGACAAGTTTTTTATCATCCTGAAGATCTTTGAAATAAGACATTGGAAGTCCCTTCATTATAGTAAGCATCGAATTTAAATTGCCATAGTTCAAACCAACTCTACCTCTGATTAATTCAGCAGGGTCAGGATTTTTCTTTTGTGGCATTATCGATGATCCAGTCAACATACTGTCATCAAATGAAATTAAATTAAACGCATTTGAATTAAAAATTATAAAATCTTCAGCTAATCTAGATAAATGCATTGCACATAAAGCAGAGGCATATAAAAAATCTACTGCAAAGTCTCTGTCTGCAACAGAGTCTATTGAATTATCAGTTGGTTTCTTAAAACCAAGTTGTCTTGAAGTATAATTTCTATCTATTTTATAAGAAGTTCCCGCTAGTGCGGCTGAACCTAATGGGCACTCATCTAAAAGTTTTATATTATTTTCGAATCTTTTTTTATCTCTTTTAAACATTTCAAAGTAAGACAGAAGATAATGTGCAAACGAAATAGGTTGTGCATTCTTAAGATGTGTTAAGCCAGGCATAACAGTATCAACATTTTTCTCTGCTTTTTTGATTAAAATTTTCATTAAAGAGTTAATGTTAGCTATAGTTTCTTTTGATGATTTTTTAATCCATAATTTGAAATCTGTAACAACTTGATCATTTCTTGATCTAGCTGTGTGCAAAAAGCCTGCAGAAGGACCAATTAATTCAAATAATTTTTTTTCTATATTCAAATGTATATCCTCAAATTTTTCTTGAAATTTGAACTTTCCTTTATCAATCTGTGATTTAATTTTTTTAAGACCATTGATAATTTTAGATCCCTCTTTTTTGCCAATAATCTTTTGTTTAACAAGCATTTTGGTATGAACAATGGACGCAGCTATATCTTGCTCATAAAGTCTTTTATCTGCACTTATAGATGAGCCTATTTTTTGAAAAGAAAGTGATGTCTTTCCCTTTAGTCTATTCGCCCAAACAGTTTTATTTTTCATTTTACTATGTTATCTACAATTTAAATTAATATGAAAATTATTAAATCTTTTAAAATCTATATTCACATAATAGTTTTATCTCTTGTTAGCCAAAATCTTATTGGAGCAGAAGATTTTTCAAAAAATGTTATTATTCATGAAAAACCTCAAATTATCAGCGAACTCAAATTTAAAGACTCAAATCTTCAAAACGTTGATTTAATCGACAAAAGAGGCAAGATCATGATAATTAATTTTTGGGCCACGTGGTGTGCACCGTGCCGAAAAGAAATGCCATCTTTAGAAAAACTAGGCACTAAGTTACCAGAAATTGATATTTTTGCAGTGAATATGGAAAAACCAAACAATATAAAAGTAGATAAATTTTTTAAAGATATAGGAGTAAAAGATCTAAAAACTTACTACGATCCTGAACTGAGATTAGTCAAAGAGTTCAAATTAAGAGGCTTGCCCACAAGCATACTTATTAATAAGGAAGGAAAAGAGTTTGGAAAAGTGATCGGTGAAATCGATTTTGCTAGTGAGGAATTTATTAAATTTTTAAGAAAATATATTTAGTCTTTAAAAAAATAGGCAAGCAAAACTAAAACAATAATTGCAATAAATTGTAACAATACTCTTAACTGCATAAGTTTATTTGAATATTTTTTACTAGTACTTCCACCTTTAAATAAAGTATAAATACCCATTATTAAAACTATTGCAACAGCACCTAATAAAGTGAAACCTATAAAGTTAAATAAAAATTCTGACATTGGTATTTTATCTATATGACCTTTTCATTAAATACAATTATTTTAGAGCCACTTTCTAAAAAAAAACCAAAGAATGCAGTAATTCTTTGTCACGGTTATGGTGGAGACGGAAAAGATATTTCAATTTTAGCCAGTTATTGGAGAGCACACCTGCCAGACACTATTATAATTTGCCCAGATGCACCTGAAAAATGCGCAGCAAGCCCAACAGGTTTTCAATGGTTCGACTTAATGGATCAAACTCCTGAACAAATTTTATCAAAATCTTTTGTAGCTGAGAATAAACTTAATAAATTTATAGATGAAGTTAAGGAAAAATATAATTTAAAAGCTAATGAAATTATCATTGGAGGTTTTAGCCAAGGTTGTATGATAACATTACAAACAGGAATAAAGCGAAGAGACACTATAAACTCAGTTGTTGGATATTCTGGTAGAATTATAAGTACAGAACATCTCTCTAAAAATATAATTTCCAGACCGAATATTATCTTAATGCATGGAGATCTTGATCAAGTTGTTCCAATAGAATCACTTCTTGAAGCAAAAGAATTTTTTGGAAAAAATAATTACAAAATTGAAACAAAAATATTTAAAAACTGTGAACATCGTATACCAACCGAGGGGTCAAGTTTGGGTCTTCAATTCATTAAAAAACATTTCAATTAATAAGTATTTTACCTGGTACATAATTATAACTTGATAAAATTTTTCTTATCAGTTAGCTTTAATCATGATTATTTCTTCTGCAGAAAAAGTTCCGTTAGAAAAATGCCCAGCATTGGTTCTTAATGCCGATTTTAGACCTTTGAGTTATTATCCCCTTTCAATATGGTGCTGGCAAGATGCAGTTAAATCAGTTTTTTTAGATAGAGTGAGTATTGTTTCGAATTACAAAAGAAAAATTAGAAGTCCATCTTTTGAAATGAATTTACCAAGTGTAATAGCTTTAAAAAATTTTATACAACCATCAAAAAATCCAAACTTTACAAGATTCAACGTTTTTTTGAGAGATAAGTTTGCTTGCCAATATTGTGGAGACAAAAAAGATTTAACTTTTGATCACCTTCTTCCAAAATCCAAAGGCGGTCTTACAGACTGGAACAACGTTGTTACAGCTTGTTCAAGTTGTAACGTGAAAAAAGGCGGTAAACTTTACAAAGATTGTGATTTAAAATTAACCAATAAGCCTTATGCTCCTACTGTGGAAGACCTTCACAGAAATGGTAGAAATTTTCCGCCTAATTTTTTACACGAAAGTTGGATGGACTATCTTTATTGGGATATCGAATTAGAACCGTAATTAAATTTTTTCAGAAATTGTAATAGCTATTCTTGATGAAGTTTTGATAACTTTATCTAACACCCCAAATAAACCTTTTTTTGTTGCACCATTGTCATAAGCTATATCTTTATGGTCAAGTTCATCTTGTCTAAACTTCATAATTTTCTTTTTTAACTCTTCCTCATCTTTACCAAGTTTATATGTTTGATCTTTATAATGACCATCTATTACTTCTTCAACAGAAGCAGTACATAACATAGCTGCTTTCTCACCAAGCATTGCCGTTCCAAAACCTAAAGTAACTCCCATTAAATCCCAGAGAGGCAAAAGTTTAGTTGGCTGAATATTTCTTTTTTTAATTTCATTATCAAAGTATTCATAATGCTCTCTTTCGTGCTCTTTCATTTCTTCAATCTTTCTTTTCAAAGCGGCATTTTGTTTGAAAGTTTTTAGAGCAAGTAGCTGGCCTTCATAAATTTTAATAGCACCACGTTCTCCAGCATGATCTACTCTTATAATCTCTTCTAAAGTTTTTTTATTAGTTTTTTCCATAATTCTTTATTACTTTGAACATAATACCACTTAACAATATCGAAATAACTGTATTTATTGTAGCAAGAGAAAGTCCGAAAAACCTAAAAGTTACGTCTTTACAGCTTATTAGAGTTTTATTCTGAAGTTGTTTTAATAAATCTTCTTTAGACATGTTTACATTAGACGAACCCAAATCGCACACCAAAGACTCACTAAAAAATCCTTGTTCGATCCCTACATGGTAAAAAGAAACTACCGAACCAAAAATAAAAAATAATAGCACAATACCAGCAATTAATTTTTCAAATTTATTAATTATAAATATTAAAGAAATAAGTATTAAAGACGCTAAATAAGGAATTCTCTCAATTAGACACAAATTACAAGGTTCATGTCCTAATATGTATTGAATGAAATAAGCTATAGCCAAAGATAAAAAACTTAAAGCTAAAATACTGTTTAAAATTAACTTATTGTTATTCAACATTAAGTGAAAATTATATAAAGGACGACGGCTAAAACCACAATAAAAATTCCAGTTAAAGTAAACCATAGCGCACCTCTTTTCTCGATGAAATCACCAAATTTTTTCCCAAAAAGAAATGTTAAATAAGAAACTAAGAAAAATCTTAGTCCTCTGGTAAATAAACATATAAAGAAAAATACTGGAAGATTATAAGCGATCACTCCACTAGTAATAGTAAAAACTTTAAAAGGAAGAGGGGTAAAGCCAGCTAAAAACATAATTCCAAGCCATGCTAAAAAACCACCTTTTGTAGACATCTTATCTTGCATCTCAAAAACTTTTTCCTCGTAACCATAAAATTCAATAATGACCATTGAGGCATCTAAAAAGAAAACTCCTAGCATGTATCCAAACAACCCTCCTAAAACAGAGCCCGTTGTAGCTATAAGAAATATTTTAAGATAATCCTCTCTCTTTGCCACTACCATCGGAACAATCATTAAGTCAGGTGGAACTGGAAAAAAAAAACTTTCGATAAAAGCTACAAAACCTAATAAAGGCTTTGAAAATTTATGTCTAGCAAGCTCAACACATCTATCGTATAATTTTTTTAAAATCATGAATTTAAAATGCACAATCCTCAGGTATCTGGCAAGTTTAATATTATCTACAGTTGCTATTTATTCAATCGTTATAGTTGCAGGAATATTTGGAGCAGATTACGGTTTTTCGCCAGAAGGAACATTTATTATTTGGATTTTAATGGCTATATTAATCAATCAAAGTGTAACGTGGAAAAAATAAATGTCTAAGCCAATAGATCTTAAAACGGTAAAAATTTTCGAGCCTTTAAAAAAAAAACCGTCTTTTGAAAACAAAATTTTTAATACAATAAATGCAGATGAGGTTTACGAGGTTTTATCCAAACATTCTAATGAAACGGTAACTTTATGGTTTAAATTGCAGCAATCATGGTGCAATAACGCTTATAGTACCTTTAAAGATTATGATAGTTACTTAATTTTAGTTTATTTAATCAATACTGTATTTAAAAAATATTCATATCGTTTTCAGTATTTGTCTTATACAGAATTTTATGAAAAAAATGAACTTTTGATTGATAAAATTAACTTAATTGAAATTTCAAAAGAATTAAATATTCCTAAGGAAACTATAAGAAGAAAAGTAAATTTTTTACAAAATCAAAATATTATATATAGAAAAGGAAAATCAATTTTCTTCAATAGAAAGATAACAGAACTTCAAAGACCAGCAAATTCAAAAAGATTTATGGCTAATTTTTTAGAAAAGACTAGTCAAATTCTATCAAAAGAATCTTGGTTTGGTAGAGCATTTTCAAAAGAAGAAATAGAAGCATTTATTAATAAATATTTTACAATATGCTGGCAACATTGGTTTAGAATGCAAATTCCTTTTTTAGTGAGACATAGATCTTTTTTCGGTGACCTAGAAACTTGGAATGTATGGGGTGCAATAGGTATCTCACAATTTACCGATTATTCAAAACAAGTAAAAAACAGAGTTGTTGAGGATCCTAGAACTTACGCAGACTTATATTTACACCTTTTAAGGCATACTCCTAAAAATGGAATTAACGCCTCTTCTATTTCAGAAATTTCAACAATCCCAAGAGCTACAGTAATTAGAAAATTAAAGTATCTTACAAAGGAAAAGTTAGTAACGAAAAATAAAAAGCTAGAATATATGCTTTTACCTTCTCCCAAAAATATTAAATCTTTCGAACAAAACTATATGCATAACCAAAAGCATAAAGCTGGTTTTGTAACTGTAATTTTCGACCTCATGAAAAACTCTTCATTCAAAGTAGAATAGGAACTTACAAAATTATGGAAATCGTAACTACAATAGCACCCGTTTGTCTTGCCATAATAATGTTCGGTTTAGGTCTTGGCTTAACGATTGGAGATTTTACAAGAGTGCTTAAAAACCCAAGAGATTTCCTAGTAGGTTTTTTATGTCAGGTTATTTTGCTTCCAATAATTGCTTTTATTTTAATTAGTATTATTTCACTACCACCAGAAATAGCTCTAGGAGTAATGGTAATTGCGGCAGCACCAGGAGGAGTAACCTCAAATATTCTTACTAAGTTTGCCGATGGAGACGTTGCTTTATCAGTTAGTTTAACTGCAATTGTCAGTTTATTAAGTATTTTCATCGTTCCCTTAATAGTTTTTAATTCTGCCGAATTTTTAGGGATTGAAACAGCAAAAGACATATCAATGCTTAATATAGCATTGAAAATGTTCTTTGTAGTAACTGTTCCTGTTATTTTTGGAATGATTATTAGAAGTTTAATGACTAATTTTATAATTTCTAAAACTCATATTATTCAAAGACTGTCAGTAATTTTATTTTTAGTCGTATTTATTGCAATTTGGGTAGAGGAGTGGGATAGGATTGTTTCTTATATAACTAGAGCAGGTCTAATAGCTTTCATTTTAAATATGACTATGATTTTTGTTGGATATTATGTTGCAAAGTTTTGGACATCAGGAATTGCGCAAAGAAAATGTATTTCATTGGAATGTGGCTTACAAAACGGAACTTTAGCAGTGTTTGTAACTACACAATTATTCGATGATATTGTATTTATGGTACCAATAGCAGCGTATGCTTTAATAATGTTTTGTACCTCAATTATTTTTGTTCTCTTAGTAAGAAAAATCAATTAGATTACTAGAAAAAAAAGGGCGAATGGTGGAACTGGTAGACGCGCCGGACTCAAAATCCGGTGGTAGCAATACCTTGAGAGTTCGAGTCTCTCTTCGCCCACCAAGTTATGGATATAAGTAAATTAAATAGCCTAGTTGAACTTTACTTTAAAAAGACAGAAGAAGTTGAGTATAAAAGACCATTTTTAAAATGGCTTAAACCTGACAAACGAACTTATAATTGGGAAGATGTAACTGAAATAATTTATAAACTTTCCGCAAAAATTAAATCATTAATAAAACAAGGTGATAGATGTTTAATACTTTCTGAGAATAGACCTTATTGGTTAATGACCGATATTGCTATCATGAATGCAGGTGGAATTTCAGTTCCTATTTTTACAACTTATTCAGCGAACGATTATGAATATATTTTAAATGATTGTAAGCCCTCATTGATATTTGTATCAAACCAAGACCAATTTAGTAAAATTAAAAAATTTATAAATAGTGATGTTAAGAAAATAATATCTTTTGAAAAAATAGATACTGATAGTTTGTTAATTCAAGAAATACTAAATGAAGAAATTAATGAAAAAATAGTTAATAAAGATTTAAAAAGAAATATGCCTGCTTGTATAATTTATACATCAGGTACTTCTGGAAATCCAAAAGGAGTTGTATTAAGTCATGGTGGTATTCTGTCTAACTGTGAAGGTGCAGTTGAATTATTAGAAGTTTTAACTAAAAAAAAAGATCCAGTTTTTTTGACCTGGTTACCTTTATCACATTCTTATGAACATACAGTTCAATTTATACAAATTATAGTTGGAGCAAAAGTTTTCTATGCTGAAAGTTTAGAAAAATTGATTTCTAATATGGGAATCGCAAAACCCACAATCATGACAGCTGTTCCAAGATTTTATCAAAATCTTTTTACAAAAATAAATATGAATTTTGAAAAGCAATCTGGATTTAAAAGAAAACTTATAAACCAGACATTAAATTTAGGTAAAAAAATACTCAAAAAAGAGAAGTTAAAATTTAGCGAAAAAATCACAAATTTTTTGTGCGAAAAATTAGTAAGAAAAAAAATCAGAAATCAGTTTGGTGGCAATCTTCAAGCTTTCGTATCTGGGGGAGGGGCTTTAGATCAAAATATTGGAGAATTTTTAAATGCCGTTGGTTTACTTACCTTACAAGGATATGGCCTAACCGAAGCTTCTCCTGTCGTAAGCTGTAATTTACCAGATTTAGTTAAGGTCGAGTCAGTGGGTCCTCCGTTTAGGACAAATAAAGTTAAAATAGCTGAGGATGGTGAAATTCTTATTAAAGGTGAAAACTTAATGTTAGGTTATTGGAATTTAAAAGAAGAAACTGAAAAAGTAATAAAAGAAGGGTGGTTACATACCGGAGATATAGGAGAACTAGATAAAAATAATTATTTAAAAATTACTGATAGAAAAAAAGATATCATTGTCAATTTAGGTGGAGATAATATTTCACCGAGCAAGATAGAAAATATTTTATGTTTAAATGAAAATATTAAACAATCTTTTGTTTATGGAGATAAAAAAAATTATTTAGTTGCATTAATTGTAAGTGAAAAAGAAAATAATAAAGAAAAAATTAAACTTATAATTGAAAATATAAATAAAAGTTTAACTTTAATAGAAAAAATTAAAAAATTTGTCGTAATTAACGAAGAATTTACAATTGAAAACGGAATGCTTACACCAACTTTAAAGTTAAAAAGAAAAGAAATAATTAAAAATTATAAACAACAACTAGAAAATCTTTATTAAAAATTAAATTTAAACTTATTTAATTTGCTTAAAAAAACATTGATATTACTAACTTTTTTTAATTTTATTTAAAATTAAAAAAATAATTAAAAAAATTAAATTTTGAATCAAATTTGTAAATTAATTTATGTTTGACATGAATTTTTAATTAATTAATGTAATTATTAACAAACGAATCATTAAGATTTGTTTACTAACAAGGGAGAAAAGATGGCTAAAAGAAGAAAAAAAGCTAAAAAGAAAACTAAAAAGAAAGCAAAAAAGAGAAGAAGAAGAAGATAGTTTTCTCTTTAACTAAACGCCCTTTTTATTCTTTAAAGAGGGCGTTTTTTTATTCTGCTTGTTCAGAAAGATTCACTCTTCCAAGTGCTTTATCCATTTTTTTTTGAACTTCTTCGGAGGTTATTTTGAGAACAGCTTCAAATTCTGATTTTAATCTATCATAAGCTTTTTCAAAAAGTTGTCTTTCAGAATATGATTGATCAGCTATGATATCAGTATTCTTGTTTAAATCTTTAACTACCTCTGCTAATTCATAAATTTTACCAGAATTTATTTTTTGATCATACTCTTGTGCCCTTCTGCTCCACATAGTTCTTTTAATTTTAGGTTTAGTTTTTAAGATAGATATGCATTTGTTTATTTGATTAATTGAAGAAATTGGTCTTAGTTTAGATTGTTGATTTATCGGAACGGTCAAGGTTAATTTTTCTTTTTCAACTAAAATTTTGTAAAACTGTATATCAATTTCACCTATTTTAGCTTTTTCTATTGAAATAATTTTTCCAACTCCGTGTTTTGGGTACACAACAAAATCTTTGATGTTGTAAGCTTTTTTCTCAGTAGGTTGTTTTTTTACTTTCTTAATTTCTGGTTTCTCGTCTTGTCCTGGTAAAACATTTTTCTTTTCATTTAATTTCGCTAAAACTTTTAATTTGGATTTTTTAACCTTTTTTACTTTTTTTACTTTTTTTACTTTTTTTACTTTTTTCTTTTTTGACATTATTATTATTTTCCTGGTTTTTCAGAAAAGTGTTCATCAAACTTATTTTTAATTTCTTTAAATTTTTCGTGATTTTTCATAGGCTCTTTTTTTTTTGAAATATTAGGCCATATTGCAGAAAACTTTTTATTAAGCAACAACCATTTTTCTTTATCTTCCACAGTCTCATCTGTATCTGCTTTAATTGCATCTATAGGACACTCGGGCTCACAAACACCACAATCTATACACTCATCAGGGTTTATAACTAGCATATTTTCACCTTCATAAAAACAATCTACAGGACATACTTCTACACAATCAGTAAGTTTACATTTAATGCATTCGTCTTTTACTATATATGTCATAATTTTTTCATTAACTTTAGTTTAATTTCAGCGCATTCTTTATCAGGAAAATATATCAAACCACAAATTCTTCTCATTAAATTTGACTCATATTGATCTATGGAATTATCTGAAATTATTACTTTCCAGAGATGCTCTATAATATCCTTTTTAATATCGAACGAATTTTTTTTGATAATATTTGTGTAATTAAGTAATTGATTTGAATTATTTTCAATTTCCTCCGCTTTTTTTAATATCTGATTTGCGTCATCATCTTTAATGTATGATTTAATAAAATCTTTTACTAAGTTTTTTTCGTGTTCAGAATAGATTTCGTCTATATTGGCCGCGTGAACTAGTAAAGCCGAAATTCCAATTACACTTTCTTTGTCTAATTTGATCATCTATTTAATATTTAAAGAAAGGAGTTTATTAAATGGATTTTCTTTTTTGTCAAATCGTATTATTTTCTCTTTTCTCTTTTTTTCTCCTTTAAATATATAAGTATCCACTGCAACATCCTTTTTATAATTCATATTTATCATTAATTTATAAAAATTCTCTTTGGAACAACCTAATAGATTCATCATTTCAGAATTTACTTTGAATTTTTTATCTTTGGTATTATCGATAATTTTGAGAAATAGTTTCTCTAAAATATCAATTCTCACAAAGAATTCCTTAAATTTTTCGAATCCGCATAGAAGTAAAAAATTTTTGTCAAAATTTGTATTTATCAAAAAATTTAAACCTGATTTAGGGATTAAATTATTGTTAGATAAATTATAAAACATTTTCCATAAACTAATTCGAAATTCCACAGCCTTAGGCTTTAACATTTTTGGTAGGTAAATATGGTATCTACCAATTTTGACTCCCATTCCCCACAGTTTTTTTCTTTCCTTGGAGGGAATTGATTTTACGATATTTTCTACAGCGCTACGTTTGATAACTCCATTATTTTCATATAATTGAAATATAAGCCCCCTCAAATATTGATTTGAAACTTTATGATCCGTCAATTTTATCAGATCACCTAGAACTTCATTGATGTAATCTGCTAGCCAATTATTCAAAAATTTTAATAGTTTCATTTTCGACTCTTCATTTAATGTATCATCGGCAATTATCTCTATTTCAGGATTTAAGTAATCATTCCCCTTTTTTAATCTTGCTATCGCATTTTCTTTCCAAATTATTTGATTTTCATTATTTATTGAGACTTCATTTTTTGTCAAAATTTCTTCAACTCTTTTTACCAGTTCTCCCTCAATTCCTTTTCTTGCAGCTTTCTTTATTGATTTAATATCTGTATCTAAAGTTTTGGAGGTTACCTCTATAATAAATTTTAGTCCTTTAAGTTCCCCAATCCTTTGGCCATCTATATAAATTTTATTTTCTTCGTTTATCTCCGTATTTAAAATTAAGTCTTGCTTTAAACTTCTTGAAAGAATACTTATCTTCTTATCTATAAAACTTTTTGTAAGTTCCTCGTGTAATTTGTCTGATAATTTATCCTCTATACTTTTTGTTAATTGAACCCAATAGTCTGAATTTTCAACCCAATTTTTTTTGTTAGCCACATAAGACCATGTTCTCACATTAGACAATCTATGTGAAAGCAAGTCTACATTTCCGTGATCTTTTTCTAAGCCTTTAAGCTGCTCCTTCATAAAGATACTTGGTATTTTTTTTTTCCGTGTAGTTAAAAATTGAAATACTTTATCAACTACATTTATATGTTGCCCGTAAGCTTTTTTTTCAAAGTCAGGTATTTGACAGCATTCCCAAAGTATTTCTAAATTTTTATGGTAAATAATATTATTAGATCCCTTTTTTAAAAAAAATCTTAGCACGCTTTCGTCAAGAGAGTCATTTGTTCTTATTAAATTTTTTTTGTTTGGCTTCAATTCAAGTGAACTAATTAATTTTTCAGGATTTTCAAAATTAAGATTTGAATTTCTCCAAAAAATTGTCTTTGTATAAGGTAATTGATGTTTTTCAATTTTTTCTATTTCATCAGAATTAAGAGTTTCACAATCACCAGTAGTGCCAAATCCACCGTCATTTTTATATCTTCCAGCTCGACCTGCAATTTGAGACATTTCAATTAAGTTTAATCTTCTAGTTTTTTTTCCATCAAACTTTTTTAAATTAGAAAAATAAATTTCATTAATATCCATATTCAAACCCATACCTATCGCATCTGTAGCGATTAAATAATCAACATCACCTGATTGATATAAGCCAACTTGAGAATTCCTTGTTTTTGGGCTAAGTGATCCCATGATCACAGCTGCACCACCCTTTTGTCTTCTTACTAATTCTGCGATTGCATAAACTTCTTCAATTGAAAAAGCTATAATTGCTGACTTCCTATCCAGTCTAGAAATTTTTTTAATACCCGAATAGCTAAGTTTAGAATATCTTTGCATCTTCTCGAACTCTACATTTTTTACTAGTTCACCAATTAAATTTTCCATTACTTGAGACCCTAAAAACATGGTAAGTTTAGTTCCTCTGAACTCTAACAATCTTTCAGTAAAAATGTGACCTCTTTCTCTATCGGCACACATTTGAATTTCATCAATAGCAACGAATTCAACGACTTTATCTTTTGGCATTGATTCAACTGTACAAATGAAGTAGTCGGCACTACTAGGAATAATCTTTTCCTCACCGGTTATAAGAGCAACTCTTTTAATCCCAACTTTATTTATACATTTGTCATAAACCTCTCTAGCAAGCAGTCTTAAGGGCAATCCAAATATACCACTTTCGTAACTAAGCATTTTCTCTATAGCTACAAATGTTTTCCCCGTATTAGTTGGTCCCAGCAAAGCAGTAATTTTTTGAGATTGATTTTCCATTTTTGTGTCAGTTAATTTTTTTTACACTATATATAGATCAAGGTTGAGAACAAAATAAGATTAAAACATGACCGAATCGATTTGTCAAATGTTCCTGTTTTAACATTTGATTTGACTTCTAATGGTCAGTCCCCGTATAGGTAGATGTGTTTATTAAATGACACAAAAAGTAAAAAAAAATATTTTAAAGTTAAAAGAGTCTTCCACTTTAGCAATTAACGAAAGATCAAAAGAACTAATTAAATCTGGAAAAAAAATCTACAGATTTGGTTTTGGACAGTCTCCTTTTCAAATACCAGAAAACATAGTTGATGTATTAAAATCAAATGCTCACAGAAAAGAATATTTGCCTATTCAAGGCTTGCCCGAATTGAGAGAAAAAATATCAAAATATTTATTTGATAGAACAGGAGTAAAATACTCAAAAGAAAATATATTAATCACACCAGGTTCAAAAGAAGCCATGTTGCTAATGCACATAACGTTTAATGGAGAAATTTTAACTCCTGCTCCAAGTTGGGTTTCTTATGAACCACAAGCCGAAATTGGATCTAATAAAGTCCATTGGCTAGAAACCTCAAGATCTAACAACTGGTTTCCAACAGCAAAAGAACTTGAAAATAAACTCAAAAAAATAGGTAGAAAAAAAAATATTATTTTAATATTGAATTCACCAAACAATCCATCTGGAGCAGTTTGTAATAATTTAAAAGAGTTAGCTTCTGTTGCAAAAAAATACAAATTAATTATTCTTTCTGATGAAATTTATACGGATTTGTCTTTTGACAATGATTACAAATCTATTTCTGAATTTTATCCAGAAAATACATTTATTAGTGGCGGCCTTAGCAAATGGTGTGGAGCAGGTGGGTGGAGACTAGGTTTCTTAGCAGTGCCAAACGGATTGAAAGAATTTATGAAAAGTTTAAAATCATTAGCAAGCGAGTCTTATTCAACTGTAAATACACCGACTCAGTTTGCTGCAGTAGAAGCGTATAATGGTAATTACGAGAGTTATAGATTGAAAGTCAGAGCGATACTTAATGCTGTAGGGACATATGTTTACAACAACCTTAAGTCAAATAAAGTTTTAATAAATCCACCACAAGGTGGATTTTATTTGATGCCTGAATTTAAAAATAAAAAATTTAAAACTTCAGCTCAATTATGCGATATAATTTTGAAAGAGACAGGTATTGCGATGCTTCCTGGATCGGATTTTGGCTTTAAACCAAAAAAAATGCTCACAAGATTAAGTTATACAGACTTTGACGGAATAGAATTTTTTAAAAATGTATCAAGTTATAAATCTATTAGTGAGGAAATGGTCAAGACTTATGCCCCAAATGTAGTTGAAGGTGTAACAAAGCTATCAAATTGGGCTAAAAATTTATGAGAATCTCTTTGACCTCAATTAAATTACATAGTTAAATTAACCATTATAACAAGAGGAGATCACATGAAAAAAATGACGTCATTGATTTCAGCGGTACTAGTAATGTTTGCTTTTTCAAGTCCCATTACTTCAATCGCAAAATCAGCAGAGTTCTTTTCAATAGGAACTGGAGGACCAACTGGAGTTTATTTCCAAGTAGGAAATGCTGTTTGTAAAATGGTAGCAACAATACAATCAGCAGATCATGGAAGAAAAAAAGGAACAGACAAAGCATATAGATGTTCTGCTCCATCAACAGGAGGTTCTACTTATAATATTGGTCAAATTATGCAAGGTGAGTTACAGTTTGGTGTTGCACAATCAGACTGGCAGTACCATGCTTATAACGGAACTAGACCTGATAAAGTAAAGCCTTACGACAAGTTAAGAGCAGTATTTTCAGCTCACCCGGAACCATTTCAAATTATTGCTAGAAAAGGTTCTAGAATAAAAGACTGGAAGTCACTTGAAGGAAAAAAAGTAAATATTGGTAATCCTGGCTCAGGTCAAAGAGGTACTTTTGAAGTTCTTATGGAAGCTCACGGTGTAGATACTGGATATTTTGGATCTACTTCTGAACTTACATCTTCAGAACAATCAGGTGCACTTTGCGATAAGAAAATAGATGCATTTGGATACACCGTAGGTGTTCCTAATGCTGGTGTTGCACAGTCAACAGATGGATGTGGAGCAAGCATAATAAATTTAGATACAGATGCAGTTAAAAAACTTGTAGCTGATAATCCTTTTTATGCATTTGCAACTATACCAAAAGGAACGTACAAAACTTCTAAAAAAGACGTAACTACTTTTGGCGTGATGGCATCTTTCGTAACAAGTGCAGACGTATCAGATGACTTAGTTTATGCAGTAACAAAAGCTGTTTTTGAAAATTTAGATAGTTTCAAAAAACAACATCCTGCATTTGCAAATCTAGATCCTAAAAAAATGATCAAAGATGGTTTATCTGCTCCGTTACACCCAGGTGCAATTAAATATTATAAAGAAAAAGGCTTAATGTAAGCTAAGAAAAATTAAGGCCCAGTTGAAAGACTGGGCCTTTTTTTTATGCTCATCAAATGTCACAAGTAAATGAAAGTTTTTTTAAGAAGCACGATGATGAAGGTGGCTCAAGAAGAATTCTCAAAAGTTGGAATCTAAAGTTAGTTGGTTTTTTAGCTATAACCTGGTCATTGTTTCAATTATGGTATGCTTCGCCACTTCCATTTTTATTAGACTTTGGAAAATTAATTGATGTTCCCGCAAGAGCAATTCATCTAGCTTTTGGAATGGGTCTTTGTTTTTTAGCTTACCCGGCACTAAAATCAAAAAGAAATTCATCAATTAATATTTTTGATTTTATATTAGCTTTAGTTTCTATCCTAGCTACGTTTTATCTGGTCATAGAATATGAGGGTTTAGTTTATAGGCAGGGCATTCTTTCCTCAGTTGAACTCTTTGGTTTTAAGATTTCTTATGAACTAATTCTCGGAAGCATAGGAATCTTACTTCTTTTAGAGGCAACTAGAAGAGCGATTGGAATTCCACTGGTAGCTATAGCTTTAATATTTTTATTATTTTCAATTTTTGGACAAAAAATGCCAGATTTAATTTCTCACCAAGGTTTATCGTTAACAAGACTTGTTGGCTATCATTGGTTTGGTGGGGAAGCGATCTTTGGAATACCTATAAGTGTTTCTGTGAGTTTTATTTTTCTTTTTGTTTTATTTGGAGCAACTTTAGATGCTGCTGGAGGTGGGAAATATTTTCTTAACCTCGCATTTGCACTAGTAGGTAGGATGAGAGGAGGTCCTGCTAAAGCGGCTATTTTAGCTTCTGGACTAACTGGACTAATTTCTGGATCATCAGTAGCAAATACTGTGACAACTGGAACTTTTACGATTCCAATAATGAAAAGAACAGGTCTGACTTCAACAAAAGCAGGAGCTATCGAAGTTGCTGCATCTGTGAACGGACAAATTATGCCGCCAATCATGGGGGCGGCAGCTTTTGTTATGGCAGAATTGTTAGGAATTTCATATTTCACAGTGATTACTCACGCATTTCTACCTGCAATTATTTCTTACATAGCTTTATTTTATATCTCGCATCTGGAGTCGGTAAAATTAAATATAAAAGGACTACCAGATGATCAAATACCGCCATTAGGAAAAACATTTTTAAGTGGAATTCATTTTTTAATACCAATATTTATACTAGTTTATTTATTACTAGTTGAACGATGGACAGCGGCGTCTGCAGTATTTTACTCAATTTTATCTCTATTCATAATAATAATTGTTAGAGAGGTTTTTACTGCAATTAGATTAAACGAGGGTTTCTTAAGTGGATTAAGAGAAGGGTACAATAAAGTCATCACCGGATTAGAAAAAGGAGCTCTTAATATGATTAGCGTAGCAATAGCTATTGCGACTGCTGGAATAATTGTTGGTGCAGTAGCATCGACTGGTTTAAGCAACAATCTAATAGTTATTGTAGAGGCAATCTCTGGAGGAAATGTAATCACACTACTTTTGTTAACTGCGGTACTTTGCATTATTTTAGGAATGGGTTTACCCACTACAGCTAACTATTTAGTTGTAGCTGCTTTGATGGCTCAAGTAGTCGTAGAAGTAGGGAGCGCCTCTGGATATGTCTTCCCTTTAATTGCCATTCATTTATATGTTTTCTACTATGGTTTAATGGCAGATGTCACACCACCAGTTGGTCTAGCATCTTATGCTGCGGCAGCAATTTCAAAGGCAGATCCAATAAGAACTGGAGTCCAAGCATTTTGGTATAGTTTAAGGACAGGAATTTTACCAATTGTATTTATTTTTAATTCTGAACTACTTTTGATCGGTATTGAAAGTTTTTGGCATGGTTTAGTTGTTGTTGTGACCTCTCTTACAGCAATTTTAATTTTTACTGCTGCTACTCAAGGATGGTTTATAAATCGACTGAGATGGTATGAAATAATAATATTTTTACTAATTTCAATGTCATTATTTAGACCTGGATATATCTTAGATAAATTTTATCCTAAATTTGAAAAACAAGTGCTTCAAGTTGATACATTAAACAGTATTGAATTTGACCCCCAAAGAGAAGTTCACGTCAAAGTAACAAGAAGGACAGAATACGGTGATAGATATAAACTATTTGTTATTGAGAAAGAAAGCTTTGATAAAAAATTTAATTTTGAGGAATACGGTGTTAATTTAATTAACGAAGACGGCAGGCTTACAGTTGATACTTTAAAATGGAACGGGTTAGCTAAAAAATCAGGCTTTGAAACAGATGATGTAATTATCGAACTTAAGATTGAAAATCTTGATAGACCAAACAAGTCTATCATTTATCCATTTTCATTTTTACTAATTGCTATTTTTGGCTATTTAAATTTAAGATTTGGGAAAAACGATACCAAGCCCAAATAAATTTTTTTAAAAACTTAATTAATTATTTTATTACATTACTAAAATAAGTAATATTATAACTGCAAGTATTTCCATAAAATCACCTCCTAAAAAATATTAAAAATTTTTTGTGTTTTAATTATGATTAAGTGGTTGTATTTATTTTTCTGTAAGGTTGGATTACATAGGTTCGAAAAAGTTGATATAAACTATAGTTTTGGTCCCGGTGGTTCAACTGAAACGATAAAATGTAAAGATTGTGGGATTAAAAAAATTAGAAGAAAAAAAGATTGATATCATTAAAATAAAAAACCGCAGTGAAATAAATTTAAAATTGTTTAAACTCTCCCTATGAAATTCATCTTGAAAATATCATTTTTTTTATCTGTCCTCTGCACCTCAATTAACGCAGAGGTGAACTTTCAACAAAAAAAATTTTATTACGAAAATTTAGTTAAAAATTGGTCTAAAATATTTCCAGATAGCAATAGGAATGCTGCTGGTCCGAGGTTTTTCAAATATTTAATAGATCAAGACTTAACTTATGAAGAGTTTAAAGAATATAATAAATTTTATTGTCCTGTTTCAGGTTCTTTAATTAACCCAGGAGAAAAACCTGATTATATTTATGTTAAGGAGTTAAGAACACAAAAAAATATTTGTGGTGAGCTTTATAGATGTTGTTGGCCCTGTTCTTGTGATCTAATGAATTATACAAAAGTTAAAAAAATTAATCATAAATTTAAAGATGGTTCAAAAAAAATTGATGTTTTGTTAATAAATAACCCTTGTTCAAAAAAAGATTTTCCTAAGGAAGTAAATAGAAATTATTTTTGTAAAAATCAAAGACTCAATGATGATGAAGTATTTGTAGTTGATGGTAAACTTGTGATAGGTCTTTTTTATGAAGCCAAAAAATGTCAAAAAGCTGATATTAAAAAGATTGAAGCCAATGAAATTACAGGCAGATTTTGTGCTTTTAAAAACGATATTCCGCTTGAAGAAATGAATATTGGTATGGGTGATATTTTTATTAGGATGGCGAGATAGTCATTTTGCTTTGTTTGAAAATATAAGTCTTCCCTGTTTCTTTTATTTTATAATTATTTGTTTTCCCGTTTGTCCATTTAATTTGTACTTCAAAGTCTTTTTCACCATTTCTAATTCCATAATGAGCAACAGGTTCCATTTGGCATAGATATCCTGAACCAGAGTCTATTGTTTTAGAATGTTTTCTTAAATTGGACGTTAGCGTCACTGTTGCTCCTCTAGCTGGAGCTCCATTTTTATTCAAAGCTTTTATTCTTAAATAATTTTTATCTTTTTTTACGTTTGCTTTGTAAAGTGTAAGTATTTGATTTCCTGTTTCTCCATGTGCAATTAATAATTCCAAAATTCCGTCTTTATCGATATCTGCTACAGCAGCACCAGTTCCAAGACCATTTGCTTCAGAGTTAGATGTAATATTAATTTCCTCTAGTTTACCATTTTCTTTAACCTTAAATAATTTATTTGGTTCACCGATATTATTTAGAAATATTTCATCATATCCATCATTATCAAAATCAGCTGAGATAACTGTTCGAATTTTAGATGGTCTTTTAAAGTTGGTATCTGCAATGTCTTTATAAGAGTTTTCTTTCCTTATAAAAATACGATGTTCTCCATCCCAATTTCCACTAACAATATCTAATTGACCTCTGTACAAAATATCACTTAACGCAGTACCTCTTCCATTTTCATAAGGGTCTAAAACATTGTACCCTGATGCCACATCATAAAAAACACCATCAACATTTTTATATAAAAAATTTACTCCTCTTTCATTAGCTGCGAAAATATCAATATTGTTTGATAATATATGGCCAGCAACGACTGCTCTTCCACCAGTTATTTTATTCAAGCCAAACTCTGCTGCCCTATCTTTTATTCTTCCCTTAAACTTTTCATAAAATCTTGTTGGACCACCATAATTAGCAACATAAATACCATATTTTCCATTTCCTTTTCTATCTACACATACAACGGAACGACCGGCTGTGAAGTTTAAATCAATTTGATTTTTCTTTTGTTCAAAAATGTCAGAAAATTTTTTATTTTTTAGATCTATTAATCGGTCGGAATATTGCTTTTCACCACTAAAAGTATCAGTATTTAAAAAATAAATCTCTTCATACCCGTCAGAGTCAATATCGCAAGCAGCTACACCAATAGTAAAACTTCTTTTATCTGCAAACTTAGCATCATTTACAATATTTATTAGTTTATTATTTTTGTATGACAAAGCTAAATTTTCACTTCCAAAACCAGCTACTATAAATTCATAAGTGCCGTCGTTATCAACATCAGCCACAGAAATACCATATCTGAGACTTTCATAGTTGTTTTCTATTAAATCAGTAATGTCATTAAAAAAATTAGCCGATGCACTTTTAATTGAAATAAAAATAAATAGTATTGAAACGAAGACAGTTTTTATTTTCATTAAATACTACTGTAGTATTTTCCAAGTTCCACTTGCAGAGGCTACTATGTCGCTTGAATTAGAAATTTCACAAGAAATAAAAACAAGTGTTTTAGTTTTTTTTAATATTTTTACTTTCCCAACAAGTTTATCACCAAGTTGGCCTACTGAGATAAATTTCATATCTAAATTAATTGTTACACATCTCCTGTCACCAGCAACTCTATGTGCAGCAGTCCCCATGCCAGTATCAGCAATAGTAGAGAGGAATCCACCATGTGCAATTTTACCAGTGTTTAAATGAATTTCTTTAACTTCTATCGTAAAATCATATTGAGTCTCGCTAATCTTTTTTAGTTCTAACCCACCGAGATGTTTCATAAATCCTTTATTAGATTCGTCCATAATTTTTTTTACCATACATTGGTATCAATTGTGAAAATATTACTGCTAATAAAATAATCATTATACCAAATACTTTTATTTCACTTAAAAACTGATCTAAAAGTATCCATCCAAAAATTGAAGCAAACACTCCCTCAAGCGAAAATATAATTGCTACAGATGCAGGAGATAAAACTCTTTGAGCATATGCTTGAAGCATAAAAGCAACTCCACTAGATAATATTCCAGCGTAAAGTAACTCTGTAATTTCTTTTGAAATTAAATTGATTGTCACTGTCTCAAAAGTTAATGCAGGAAAAGAGCAAAATATACCTGCAACTAAACATTGAAAAGTTGCAATTGCTATCGGAAAATTGAAAATTTTCAAAACTTTATAAATAAAGATTATGTGAAAAGCCCAAAAAAATGCTCCTATGATGACTAGCATGTCACCAAATCTTACATCATAATTTTTAATTTCACTTAAAAGCAATCCACCTATTAAACAAAGCATAACGGAAGGCCAAATAGATGGGTGAATTTTTATTGAAAAAATAAAATAAGAAATTAACGGGACTATGACAACATAAAGAACAGTAAAGACCGCAGAGTTAGCAATGTCCGTATAAAGAAGTGAAACTTGCTGAAGTATATTTGCCATTCCAAAAATTGAGCCTAGTATTAATGTAAAAAAAAAGACTTTTCTTAAATTAAAATTGATCTTTTTAATTTCGTTAAATTCAAAATATATGAAAAAAGGCAGTAATCCCAAAAACCCTAAAAATAATCTTACAGCACAAAATGTATAAGGTCCAATAAAGTCCATTCCTGTATCTTGGGCAACAAAAGTTGTTCCCCAAAGAAACGAACACGCAAGAGCACAAGATATAGGGATCAAATTATTCTTCATGACCCTTACTAATTTAATTTGATCTATACAGCAAGCTTGAAAGCAAAGTCTTTGCCAAGGCATTTACTAAGATAAACGCAAAACCTAGCACCCTCCGCACCATCTATTATTCTATGGTCGTATGAAAGTGAAATAGGTAAAATTTTTCTTGAAACAAATTTGTCTTTAACTTTTATTAATCTATCAAAACTTTTTCCAACCCCAAGTATCGCTACTTCAGGAGGGTTTATAATTGGGGTGAAGAAAGTTCCTCCAATACCACCCAAGCTTGATATCGTCATTGAACCGCCAAAAAATTCCTTCTTATCAATTTTCAGATCTCTGCAAAGTCTACTAGTTTTTCGTAAAGCGCTTCCAATTTCTTTTATACTCATTTGATCAACATCTCTTATTTTAGGTACCATAAGACCGTGAGGAGTGTCTACTGCAAAACCAACATGAAAATATTTTTTATAAATAATTTTGTCGTTAGCACTATCAATTGAAGCATTAAAATTTGGAAATTTTTTCAAAGTACTTACAAGTGCTTTTGCTATAAAAGCAAGAGGTGTCACTTTTATTTTTTCACCAGTATAGTAATCATATAATGATGATCTAAATTGCTCCATTTCTGTTATATCAACTTCATCATGCTGTGTTACATGGGGAATTTCAGTCCAAGATCTTACTAAGTGAGGACCAGATAATCTTTTAACTCTTGGTATATCTTTTAATTCGATTTCACCAAACTCTTCGTGCGGATACTCTTCTTTATGAACTTTCTTTTCTACTTTCCCGCCGCTGACTGTAACCTGAGATCTTACAAAATTTTTAACATCTTCCTCGGAAACTCTACCACCTCTTTGAGAACCAGGTATTTCAACTACATTTGTACCTAACTCTCTTGCAAATTTTCTAACTTTTGGACTAGCTGACTTACTACCTGATTGCGATGTAGGTACTACAGGAATAATTACTTTTTGTTTCTGAGGTTTGGTTTCTTTTATTTCTGACTTCTCTACTTTTTTTTGCTCACTGACTGCTTCTTTTTTTTCCTCAGTAGTACTCTCAGCATTAAGATTAAGAATTAAGTCTCCTTTGTTGACTTTATCACCCACTTTAATATTTATTTTTTCAATAACTCCCTCATGCGTTGATGGTACTTCAACACTTGATTTGTCACTTTCCAATGTAATAAGAGAGTCATTTTTTTTTATTTGTTGACCTTCTTTGACCAGAACTTCAATAATCTCCACGTCCTTGAAGTCACCCATATCTGGAACTAAAATTTTTGTACTAGCCATATCTACAATTTAGATGGAAAATCTCTATCTTTATCAATTTTAAATTTTTTGATTGCACTTTCAGCCTTCTTGGTTTCAATTAACTGCTCTTTTGCTAGAGCACTTAATGTATAGGCAACTATGTGTTCTTTATCGACTTCGAAAAATTTTCTTAGATTTTTTCTGGTATCACTTCTTCCATAACCATCTGTCCCTAAAGAGTAAAAAGGTTTTTCCGTGTAAGGTCTTATTTGATCTGAAAATGATCTAGTGTAATCCGATGCAGCAATAACTGGTCCATCTGTTTTTTCTAAACACTTTTGAACATATGATTTTTTCTTTTTTTCATTTGGATTTAATAAGTTCCATCTCTCAGTTTCCATACCGTCTTTTCTTAATTCATTGAAGCTAGTAACACTCCATACATCAGAGTCTACACCATAATCTTTTGATAAAATTTCTGCAGCAGCAATTATTTCTCTTAAAATTGTTCCCGAACCTAAAAGCTGCACCTTAGTTTTATTCTTGTTGTTATTTTCTTTAAATAAATACATTCCCTTTAGAATTCCTTCATTGGAACCCTTTGGCTTTTCTGGGTGAGAATAATTTTCGTTCATTGCAGTGATGTAGTAGAAAATATTTTCTTTTTTCTCATGCATTCTTTTTAGTCCGTCTCTTAATATTACAGCCATTTCGTAAGCAAATGTAGGATCATAACTAATACAGTTTGGAATATTCGATGCTAATAAATGACTATGACCATCTTGGTGCTGAAGTCCTTCTCCAGCTAAAGTAGTTCTCCCTGCAGTAGCCCCAATCAAGAAACCTCTTGCTTGAGAGTCTCCAGCGGCCCATGCTAAATCTCCAACCCTTTGAAAACCAAACATAGAGTAGAAAATATAAATCGGTATCATTTCTAAATCGTGATTTGTGTAAGCAGTACCAGCTGCAATCCAAGAAGACATTGCTCCCGACTCGTTTATACCCTCTTCTAATACTTGACCACTTTTATCTTCCCTGTAAGAACTTAATTGTTCTGAGTCCACGGGCTCATATTTTTGACCTTCATGCGCATATATTCCTATCTTTTGGAAGAATCCCTCCATACCAAAAGTTCTTGCTTCGTCTGGAATAATAGGAACTAATCTTGGTGATATATTTTTATCTCTTAGTAACGCAGTTAACATTCTAACTAATGCCATGGTAGTTGACATTTCTTTATCTCCTGTAGATTTCATAAAATTATCGAAAATTTCTTTAGGTGGAGCTTTTATTTGTTTTGCAAAAGAAGATCTTTCTGGAATAAAACCACCAAGCTTTACTCTTTGAGCTTTTAGATACTTTATTTCTTCAGAGTTTTCATCTGGTTTATAATACTCAATGTTTTTTACCTGTTTATCAGTAAGAGGCACACCAAATCTATCTCTATAATAAAGTAAATCCTCCTCATCTAATTTTTTTTGTTGGTGGGTTGTATTAATACTTTCACCAGATTTTCCCATACCATAACCTTTTATGGTTTTGGCAAGAATGACTGTTGGAGAACCGGTATGTTGCATTGCTGAATGATAAGCTGCGTAAACTTTGTGAGGATCATGACCTCCTCTATTTAATCTCCATATATCTTTATCTGTCATTGTAGAGACCATTTCTTTTAATTCCTGATACTTACCAAAGAATTTCTCTCTTACATATAAACCGTCCTTCGCTTTAAAAGCTTGATATTCTCCATCGACACATTCGTTCATTCTTTTTACAAGTAGGCCAGACTTATCTTTCATCAAAAGCTTATCCCAATAAGATCCCCAAATAACTTTGATAACATTCCAACCGGTTCCTCTAAAACTTCCCTCGAGCTCTTGAATAATTTTTCCATTGCCTCTAACAGGGCCATCAAGTCTTTGAAGATTACAATTAATTACAAAGATCAAATTATCTAATTTTTCTCTTGCAGCTAGACCAATTGCTCCCATAGACTCTGGTTCATCCATTTCTCCGTCTCCTAAGAATACCCAAATTTTTCGACCCTCATCTTTGACTAAACCTCTATTGATTAGATATTTTAAGAACCGAGCTTGATAAATTGCCATGATAGGACCAAGACCCATTGATACCGTTGGAAACTGCCAAAAGTCAGGCATCAACCAAGGGTGAGGATAAGATGAAAGACCATCTTTGCCAACTTCTTGTCTAAAACCATCCAACTGATTAGCTGTGAGCCTTCCCTCTAAAAAGGCTCTTGCATACATACCTGGAGCTGAGTGACCTTGAAAATAAATTAAGTCTCCACCAAACTTGTTATTTTTTGCTCTCCAAAAATGATTCATACCAACGTCATACAATGTTGCTGCTGATGCAAAAGTCCCAATGTGTCCACCTAACTCAGAACTTTTCTTATTTGCCTTTACAACCATGGCAGCAGCATTCCATCTAATAATTGCTCTTAATTTTTTTTCAATATTTTGATCACCTGGGGATTTAGCTTCTGCCTCTGGCGGTATAGTATTTATGTACGGAGTTGTTCTAGTATCAGGCAAAACTAATCCTGATTTGTATGCTTGATCGATAACTTTATTTAATAGATAGCTTGCTCTTGGTGCACCATCAGTTTCAATTACAGAATTTAACGACTCTATCCATTCATTTGTTTCAATAGGGTCAATATCATCTTTTGAAGCTGGCTCTGCGAAAACTTTCTTAACCTGTTTTACGGGATTTAAGTTGCCATTTTTTTTAGGCTGTTCTTGAATTAATTCTTCTTTAACTTCTTCTTTTTTAATTTCTTGTTTTGGTGCAGAGGCTGCTTGACCGTTTTCTATAGTTGCTAATAAACTTCCCTCGGATACTTTATCTCCAATTTTTACTTTTAAATCTTTTATTTGGCCCGCTGAAGGCGATGGAATCTCGACACTAGATTTATCGCTCTCGATTGTGACTATCGGATCGTTTTTATTTATTTCATCACCAGGTTTGACTAAAATTTCTATAACTTCGACGTCTTTAAAATCACCTATATCCGGAACTGAAATATTTTGAGCCATATCTCTATTATAAACTGGAAGGAACATATAAAAAAGTTATTGAATAATAAACTAGAAAGTATAGCGCCTATTAGTTGAATAGTTCAATTTTTGACACATTTTTTGCCATTTTTTGTCACCTCTGAATGGTTCTATTAGTTATGAAATGGTTATTTAGTTTATTGTTCAAAAAGAGACAAATAAGAAGCAATCAAGGTCAAATTGTTCAGAAATTTCTATTAAAAAAATATCTATTAAGGTAATTTCATAAGAGCTAAATTAGCTCTTATGAATGAACCATTGTGGCAACCTTCTGAAAAATTAAAAGAAAACTCTTTATTAAGAGATTTTTGTAAGTTTATAAATTTTAAATCACCGAAAAATTTTAAAGAAATTTGGCAATGGTCAATTGATAATCCGGAGGAGTTTTGGTCAAAGTTTTGGGATTATTCAAAAATTATCGGAGTAAAGGGATCTGAAATAATAAAAAAAAATAAAGTTTTTAATAAAACAAAATTTTTTTCTGACTCAAAATTAAATTATGCAGAGAATATTTTAAGAAAAAAATCTAATGAATTAGCTATAAACTTTCTGTCTGAAAAAGGTTTTGAAGAAAATATTAAATGGAATGATTTGTATGAAAAAGTTTGTAAATTCTCATCTTATCTCAAAAAACTTAACCTTCAAAAAGGAGATAGAGTTGCGGCTTACGTACCAAATAAAATTGAGTCTATTATTTGTTTTTTAGCATGTGCTAAGAATGGAATTATATGGTCTTCTTGCTCACCAGACTTTGGAGTTCAGGGTGTTGTTGATAGGTTTAAACAGATTAAACCAAAAGTTTTAATAACTTGTGATTACTATTACTACAATGGAAAAAAAATAAATATTCTAGATAAGGTTGACTTAATTCTCAAAGAGATGCCATCAATAAAAAAAGTGATTGCATACAATTATAACAATAAAGAAAAAGAAGATTTAAAAAACTTTATTAATTTTGAGAAGACTTTAAATGGTAATTTAGATGAAATTTTTGAAAGATTCGATTTTGATCATCCCATTTATATTCTTTTTTCAAGCGGTACAACAGGAAAACCAAAATGCATCACCCATGGGGCAGGAAATGTATTAATAGAACATAATAAAGAGTTTATACTTCATTGCGATATAAGAGACAATGAAAAGCTATTTTACTACACCACTACAGGCTGGATGATGTGGAATTGGTTAGTTGGAGGACTAGCAACAGGATCATCAATTTTTCTTTTTGACGGAGCTCCAATATATCCAAAAATAGATGTTCTTCTTGAGTATTGCCAGGATAAAAAAATTAATTTATTTGGTGTAAGTGCAAAATATATCGATCACCTAAAAAATGAAAAATATAATAGTAAGAAGTTAGATTTAAATTCTTTAAAAATTATTACTTCAACTGGCTCACCTTTAGCAGAGGAGAGTTTTAAATATGTATACAACAATATTAAGAAAGATGTTCACTTAGCCTCTATTGCTGGCGGAACTGA
This sequence comes from uncultured Pelagibacteraceae bacterium, assembly GCA_902535505.1. Taxonomy (GTDB): domain Bacteria; phylum Pseudomonadota; class Alphaproteobacteria; order Pelagibacterales; family Pelagibacteraceae; genus Pelagilacustribacter. The sequence continues at coordinate 41,412 of CACATS010000001.1, forward strand.
TTTAGTCGGATGTTTGGTGCTAGGAAATCTTTTCTCTAATGTTCACAAAGGAGAAATACAAGGGCAAAGTTTGGGAATTGCAGTAGATGTTTTCACCGATGAAGGGAAAAGTGCTCAGGACGGAGATAAAGGAGAATTAGTTGTTAAACAACCTTTTCCTTCCATGCCAGTGAAGTTTTGGGGAGATGACGATGGTAAAAAATATCACAAAGCTTACTTCACAAAATTTGAAAATATTTGGTATCACGGAGATTTCATTGAGAAAACTGATAAGAATGGATTTATTATGCGCGGAAGATCTGATGCTACATTAAATCCAGGAGGAGTACGAATTGGAACTTCCGAAATTTACCAGCAAGTTGAAGATGTAGATTTTATTACTGAGGGATTAGTTATTGGCCAAAACTTTGATGACGATGTAAGAATTATTTTATTTGTTACTACCAAAGACAATCAGGAAATTGATGACGAAAAAGTAAGATTAATTAAATCTAGAATAAGAAAAAACTGCTCTCCTAAACATGTGCCTGCAATGATTATTAAAGTTCCAGAAATACCAAGAACAAAAAGTGGAAAAATCGTAGAGCTGGCAGTTAAACAGATTATTAATGGTGAAAAAATTAATAATAAAGAAGCGATAGCAAATCCTAAAGCACTTAAATACTTTGAAAATTTACCACAATTAGACTAAAGATAATTGGCACAATTTTTGTGTAGCATCGAGTGAAGCTTTATGAGTTTATCAAAACTTTTGTTATATCCACCCCCAAGAACACCACACAACGGAATATTTTTTGAAAAAAAATTTTCTATAACAATTTGATCTCTTTTGTTAATTCCCTCATCAGTGATTTTAAGTTTTCCCAGTCTATCTTCATGATGAATGTCAACTCCTGCAACATAAAAAATGAAATCATATGTGTTTTTATTAAGCTCCCTCAGGTTTTTGTTTAAAATATTAAGGTATTCTTTATCTTCCATATTATCTTTTAGCTCGATATCTATATCGCTTTTAGATTTCTTTGCAGGATAATTTGAAGCACAATGCATACTAAAAGTTAAAACATCTTTATCATTTTGAAATATTTCTGAATTTCCATTACCTTGATGTACATCTAAATCTAATATCAGGATTTTTTTTGCATATCCTTTATTTTTCAAATAATTAGCTGCGACAGCTGTATCATTAAAAACACAGTATCCCGCTCCTTGATCAAAGGTAGCATGATGACTTCCCCCAGCGGTATTACAAGCTAGCTTTGATTCCAAAGCAAGTTTACTAGCTAGCACCGTCCCTCCGGTAGCAACGAAAGATCTTTTGACAACACTATCATTAATAGGAAAGCCAATTTTTTTCTGAGCTTTAATATCTAATGTCTTATTTTTAATATCATTAATATATTTAAGAGAATGAGAAGTTTTCATTGTTTCAACCGAACATTCTTCAGGAATATGAAATTTTTGAACTATATTTGTCTCAAGGAGATGATTAGCTAAGGCACCAAACTTCTTAATCGGAAATTTATTATCATCATTTATTTTTGCAACATAGTCAGGATGATTTACTACGGGTAATTCCATTAAAAGATAATATTTTATCTTTCAACACACATTGCAATACCCATTCCTCCGCCGATACAAAGAGTCGCTAAACCTTTTTTTACGTCTCTTTTAATCATTTCATGGATAAGTGTAACTAGTATTCTTGTTCCGGAAGCTCCTATAGGGTGACCCAAAGCTATCGCGCCACCATTTACATTTACTTTTTCGTCAGGAATAGAAAGAGTTTTTATAACTGCAATACTCTGAGCCGCAAAGGCTTCATTAATTTCAAAAAGGTCAACATCTTTTACAGACCAACCTGCCAAATCTAATGCTTTTTTTGAAGAAGGAATAGGACCAGTACCCATAAATGCAGGATCCACACCACAACTTGCCCAAGATTTAATTGATACCAGTTTTTGAACGCCACGTTTTTCTGCTTCTTTACTAGACATTAACGTTACAGCTGCAGCACCATCATTGATTCCTGAGGCATTTCCTGCTGTTACTGTCCCATCATTTTTGAAAACAGGTTTTAATCTAGATAAAGCTTCTAAATTTATTCCAGCTCTTGGATGCTCATCTATATTAAAATCAATTTCTGCCTTTTTTGATTTAATTTTAAAGTTAACAATTTCCTCACTAAACTTATCTTCTTTTTGAGCTTGAAGTGCTTTTTCCTGGGATTTTATGGCAAATTTATCTTGCTCGTCTCTAGTTATTTGAAATTTTTCAGCTACATTCTCAGCAGTCATGCCCATGTGGTAACCGTGAAAAGCATCCCATAATCCATCTTTAATCATAGTGTCTATTAAATCTGCATCTCCTAATTTTTTCCCATCTCTTAGATGGATTGCATGGGGCGCCAAAGACATACTTTCTTGACCACCTGCAACAACTATTTTGCTATCTTCAGAACTTATACTTTGAAATCCAGATGATATTGCTCTTATACCCGATCCACAAACTTGATTGACTATGTATGCAGGAACCTCTTTTGGAATACCAGATTTAATAGCTGCCTGCCTAGCTGGGTTTTGTCCTGTACCACCTGTGAGAACTTGGCCTAGAACAATTTCATCTACCTCATTTTTTTTAACACCCGATTTACTTAAAACATTTTCTATAACACAAGCTCCAAGATCATCAGCAGGAACATTTTTTAGAGATTTACCCAGTGAGGCCACAGCAGTCCTTACTGCAGAAGTTATATAGACATTATTTTTTTTCATAACTACCTCTTGTTTTGTTTAATTCCATTAACCCTACAACAAAAGCTAAAATAATAAATAAAAAATTTCCGGTCTGTGATGTAAAAAAACTGCCTGTAGTCTTCAATGGGAAGATTTCCGAAACAAAAATGATAAAAAAAGGTACAAATAGGTTTTTTATTTCAGACATACTATTTGAGTAAAAAGTAAAAGTTATAGATTTAATAAAAATTATTGAAAAAATTACAATTGAAAAAAACAATCCTATTATTCCTAAAGAAGTTGCAATTTCTAAGTAGTAGTTGTGGGGATGAGTGTTGCAACTGCCAATGTATTCAATCTTGATATCTTTTTCAATACTACTACAATTTAAAAAAAAAGATTTCACACCACCGCCAAAAACTTTGTTTTGTTCCCAAGTAAGAATGCCTGATACAAATTCTTTTACATAAACATTTTTAGGCAATACTTTTTCAGAAGATGATAAGCTTTCATGAAAATAACTGATAAATTCAAAACTTTTTGACTTGAATGCATTAAAATGATTGTAAGTTCGATCGTTTGTTTTAAATAAAAATGAAAAAATTAATAAGAATATTAAAGATGCAACTCCAATTAATTTTCTAAGTTTTTTTTCATAAATAAAAATTAACGACAAAGTGAAAATTGTAAAAAGTAAAGGTATTCTATTTCCTGAGGCTAATACCCCAAACAAAGTAATCGCAAATATAAATAAAAGTAAAAAATGTAAAAAAAATCTATTTTTTATCCCCGAGAAAAGTAAAACTGAATAAGGTAAAAAGATAAAAAACTTTTGAATAAAACCACCGGCAATATATTCATCCCCAAAAACTCCAGATAGCCGTCTGCCGTCTGCACTTTCCATTCCTAATATGTTTTTTCCAAAAGTATATTGAATTATTAAATCAAAACTTACTAAGAAAGCACAAAAACCGTAAACAAAAAATAATAATTTATAATCAATAATTTCTTTACTAACTAGGAACCGAACAACAAAGTATAAGATTAAAAATCTTAAAAATAAAAATGATTTTATCAATACAATATTTTGATCCTTAGCATTCGGAAAATCAAAATTAAATACATTATTAAAAAATCCATTTATAAGAATATATAAAAATAAAATTAGAATTAATTTATCCGTTAAACCATATTTTATGTGAAATACATTTCCTTTAAAGAATAAAAATGTAAAGATGATTAAAAGAAATATATTTAAATTTAAAGCTAAATTTCCAAAAATATATGATAATGGTATAAGTAAGATTATAAAATTAATTATATAATTTTTGGTAAAAATACTAGGAAAAGACATTATATACTATAAATTTTATAGAAAAAATGATCAATAAAAATTATTTTTATAGAAAATAATTCTTTTTTTTTAATGCGCCTGTAGCTCAACTGGATAGAGCGCTTGGCTACGGACCAGGAGGTTCTGGGTTCAAATCCTAGCAGGCGCACCAATTTTTTATTGAAATTTATCAAATTTATTATTAAAAACTTAAATGCAATTCTTAAAAAATATTTCATTACAAAATGCGGTAGTTATCTTTTTTATCATAATTTTTTTTATTTTATTACTTTTTACTTTCTTATTGTAAATAAGCAAAGTAAAGCAGCACTAACCCTAATACAATTCTATAAGCAATTATTAAATTTAGATTAAATTTCTGGATATATCCTAAAAAAAACTTTATTGTAAAAAATGAAAACAAAAAAGATACAAAAATTGAAAATAAATTTATTATCGAAAAGCTCACGTCTTCCTGTGTAAAAGAATTGTTAAGCCCGTAAATTGATACAGCTGCTAAAGTTGGTATTGAAAGTAAAAAAGAAATTTTTCCTGAGTCAAATCTTTTAAAGTTGAGCAATCTTGCAGCTGTAATAGTTATTCCAGATCGACTTACACCAGGTATCAACGATATAGCTTGAAAAACCCCAATTATTAACGCTGCTTTAAAATTAAAACTTGTTTTAATTTCTTTTTCTAATTTAAACCTATCGCTTAAATATAACAAAATTCCAAAAATTATAGTCATCCACGCAATAACTTTTATATTTCTTAGTTCTTCTATTAAATTTGTTTGAACCAATATGTATCCAATCAATATTACAGGTATTGAGGATATAATTATTTTTATTAATAGTTTTCTATTTTCAAAAAAATTAAATATATCTTTATTAAAGTATGTTAACACAGCGATAAATGAACCTATGTGTAAACTCACATCAATTGATAGCCCTTGATTTTCAAAATTGATGAATTTAGAAATTAAAATCAAATGCGAAGAAGAGCTAACAGGTAAAAATTCAGTAATTCCTTGAACTAAAGATAAAATTAATATTTCAATCATTTAAAATAAATTAAAACTAAAGGATGTTTTTTTAATGTCAGCGCGAAACGCATAACAGGTATGCAGAAAATTATATATGAAATTAAGGTTTTTTTAAAATATAGGTAATTGATACTGACCTTTTATTTGTGTAATTTTTTAAATATTTAACTAATTTGGCAACTTATGAAAAAGAAAATGCTTAGATTTGTTGACGTAAAACAAGAGACCCCAGTAAAAAGGGTAACAAATATTCGAAAAGATGATTTTAACGAAATTTACAATGAATACATTACTGAAAAAGCCAAAGAGCAATCTAGTAGATGTTCCCAGTGCGGAGTTCCTTTTTGTCAAATTCATTGCCCATTAAGTAATAACATTCCTGATTGGTTAAAACTAACAGCTGAAGGAAGATTAAAAGAAGCTTATGAAATTTCTCAAAGTACAAACAATATGCCAGAAGTATGCGGTAGAATTTGCCCTCAAGACAGACTTTGCGAGGGAAACTGTGTTATCGAGCAATCTGGGCATGGGACGGTTACAATTGGTTCAGTTGAAAAGTATATAAGTGATACAGCTTGGGAAAAAGGTTGGGTAAAACCAATAAAGGTTAAAAAAGAACTCAAGCAATCAGTTGGTATAATTGGAGCTGGCCCAGCGGGTATGGCTTGCGCAGAGGAGCTTCGAAAATCAGGTTATCAGGTAACAATTTACGACAGGTATGATAGACCAGGGGGGCTTCTAATTTACGGAATCCCAAATTTTAAACTTGAAAAATTTGTTGTCGAGAGAAGAACAAAACTTTTAAAAGATAGTGGAATAAAATTTGTTCAAAACTTTGAAGTTGGAAAAGATAAAACTTTATATGAATTGAAAAATAGACATGATGCAATTTTAATAGCAACAGGTGTTTATAAGGCCAGAGAAATAGATATTCCAGGACATGATCTAAAAAATATATTTCCTGCAATGGAATTTCTAACAGCATCAAATAAAAAAGGTTTAGGAGATAAAGTAAAACTTTTTGATGATGGCACTCTAAATGCCGAAGGAAAAGATGTTGTAGTAATTGGTGGAGGAGATACGGCAATGGACTGTGTTAGAACATCAATAAGGCAAAAAGCAAAGTCAGTTAAGTGTTTATATCGAAGAGATAGAGAAAATATGCCTGGCTCAGCAAGAGAAGTTGGAAATGCAATAGAAGAAGGCGTTGAGTTTATTTGGCTCACAAGCCCAAAAAGTTTTATTGGAGACTCCAAAGTTAAGTCAGTTGAAGTTAACAAAATGAAATTAGGCGACCCCGACTCGTCAGGAAGAAGGCGCCCTGAAATAGAAACTGGATCAGAATATCAAATAAAAGCAGATCTAGTAATTAAATCATTAGGGTTCGACCCAGAAGATCTACCAAAATTGTTTGGTGCAAAAGAATTAGCGATTTCTCAATGGGGCACAATAAAAATTAATTTAAAGTCTATGCAAACAAATTTAGATGGAGTTTTTGCTGCCGGTGATATTGTAAGAGGAGCCTCACTAGTTGTATGGGCAATTAGAGACGGCAGGGATGCTGCTACAGAAATTGAAAAATATTTACAATTAAAAGCTACGAAAAGCAAATCTGAAGAAGCAGCTTAAAATGTATAATTACAAAAAAAATAAATCTCGACTAGAAAAAACTTATAATTATAAATCTGAAATGGAGCATGACGCATGCGGAGTAGGTTTGATTGCTTCAACAAATGGGAAGAAAACTAGAAAAGTAGTTGAATATGGAATTGAGGCTCTAAAGGCTATCTGGCACAGGGGAGCTGTAGATGCTGATGGTAAATCTGGAGATGGTGCGGGTATACAAATTGAGATAGCTCCTGATTTTTTTAAGGAAAAAATTTTATCAACTGGTCATACTCCAGATGAAAATAATAGGATTTGTGTGGGAATGGTGTTTCTCCCTAGAACAGATTATTCAGAGCAGGAAAAGTGCAGAGAAATAATAGAGTCAGCATTATTGGATGGAAATTACTATATCTATGGGTGGAGGCAGGTCCCGATAAATCCAAGTGTTTTAGGAAAAACTGCAGATCAAAGCCGCCCAGAAATTGCTCAAGTAATGTTTAAAAAAAATGAAAATTTAGAAACAAATGATCTCGAAAGAGATCTTTTTGAAACAAGAAAAAAAATTGAAAAAACCGCTAGAGAAAGTCAGTTAAAAGAATTTTACATTTGCTCATTTAGCTCAAGATCAATTGTCTATAAGGGAATGTTTTTAGCTGAAATGTTGTCAGAGTTTTATCTTGATCTTAATGACGAAAAACTTACCTCAAGGTTTGCAGTATTTCATCAAAGATATTCTACAAATACTTTTCCTAGTTGGGATTTAGCACAACCATTTAGGACATTAGCACATAATGGAGAAATAAACACTCTTAAAGGAAATATAAATTGGATGAAAATACACGAGCAAGACATGTCTAGCACTTTATTTAAAAATGTAAAAGATCTTAAGCCAGTAATTAGAAGCTCATCAGACTCCGGGGCACTTGATAATGTATTTGAACTATTAGTACATTCAGGAAAATTAGCTCCGTTAATTAAATTAATGATGATCCCAGACGCATGGTCTAAAAGAAGTAAAACAGTTCCAAAAAACCATCAAGATCTATTTAATTTTTTAAATAGTACTATTGAACCATGGGATGGCCCAGCAGCTATTTGTGCAACAGATGCCAAATGGGTTTTAGCTTCCTCAGATAGAAATGGACTAAGACCATTAAGGTATACCGTCACCTCAGATGATTTATTTTTTGCAGGTTCCGAAACTGGTATGATAAAAATTCCTGAAGAAAAGATTATTGAAAAAGGAAAATTGGGACCAGGTCAAATTATCGCTATAGATTTAAAAAAAGGTAAATTATTTAAAGATAAAGAAATTAAAGATTTTCTAGCCAGAGACTACAAAAAATATAATAAACAAATCATTGATTTAGAAAAGAAGATTTCCGATGAAAATGAAAAACCAAATTTCACAGACGAAGATTTAAGAAAGAGACAGTATTTATCAGGCTTAAGTGTTGAAGATTTAGAATTAATTCTACACCCAATGGCCGAAGAAGGCAAAGAGGCGTCAGGTTCTATGGGAGATGACACACCCGTAGCAGTTCTTTCAAGTCATTTCAGACCTGTTTCCCATTATTTTAGACAAAACTTTAGTCAAGTAACTAATCCTCCAATTGACTCCTTAAGAGAAAATAAAGTAATGAGTTTAAAAACAAGATTTGGAAATTTAGGGAATATTCTAGATTTTGATAATTTAACTGAAGAAAATATTTATGTTTTAGATAGTCCAATTCTTACAAATTCACAATTTAAAAAGTTTAAAAAATTTTTTTCCAAAAAAACTAAAGTAATTGACTGTACATTTGATATAAATCTATCTTTAAAAGATAGAATTGAATCAATCAGAGAAGAAGCTGAAATTTCTGTCAGAGAGGGAAGCACTTGCTTAATTTTATCAGATAAAAATATTTCCAATAATAAAGCAAGTATACCAAGTATATTGACGGTTGGAGCTGTTCACTCCCACTTAGTTAAGCATGGTCTAAGGGGGTATTGCTCATTAAATGTAGAATGCTCTGACGCCTTGGACACACACTCTTTCGCAGTTTTAATAGGTGTGGGCGCGACAACAGTTAATCCTTATCTTGCAATTGACAGTATCTATCAAAGATTTGAAAAAAAACTATTTGGTAAATCCGATTTTAAAAGTTGTATTGTTAAGTTTAAAAAATCAATTGATGCTGGATTATTGAAGATAATTTCTAAAATGGGAATATCTGTAATTAGTTCTTACAGAGGCGGATGTAATTTTGAAGCTGTTGGCTTAAGCAGAGCTATTGTATCCGATTATTTTCCAGGGATGTCGTCTAGAATTTCAGGTATTGGTGTTATTGGAATTGAGAAAAAAATTAAAGAACTTCATACAAAATTTAATGCAAAAAACGTTTTCACCTTACCCATTGGCGGTTTATACAGATATAGAAAAAGCGGTGAAGATCATCAATATCAAGGAAGGTTAATTCATCTTCTTCAAAGTGCAGTTGGAAGTGGATCATACGAGCAATATAAAAAGTATTCATCAGGTATACATAATCTACCACCAATTAATATTAGAGATTTATTGGAATTTAAAAAACCTAAAAAAGAGATAAACATAGAGGAAGTAGAACCCTTGGAGAATATATTAAAGAGATTTGGAAGCGGAAGTATGTCACACGGAGCTTTGTCAGCAGAAGCACATGAGACATTAGCAATGGGAATGAATAGAATTAAAGGAGCTTCATGTAGTGGTGAGGGAGGTGAGGATGCCAAAAGATTTAAAGTTCTTTCTAATGGTGACAGCGCAAATTCAAGAGTAAAACAAATCGCTTCAGCAAGATTTGGTGTGACTGTAGATTATTTAAATAATGCAAATGAAATAGAGATAAAAATTGCTCAAGGCGCAAAACCAGGCGAGGGCGGACAGTTACCTGGTTTTAAAGTAACAGATGAAATAGCTAGACTTAGACATTCTACTCCAGGTGTAACTTTAATTTCTCCTCCTCCACATCATGATATTTACTCAATTGAGGATCTGGCTCAATTAATTTACGACTTAAAGCAAATTAATCCTAAAGCACGTGTAGGAGTTAAACTAGTTGCATCTACTGGAATTGGAACTATTGCAGCGGGAGTTGCAAAAGCAAAAGCAGATATAATTTTAATTTCTGGCCACTCAGGTGGAACAGGTGCAAGTCCTCAAACAAGTATTAAATATGCTGGAATACCGTGGGAAATGGGCTTAACTGAAGCTAACCAAATTTTAACACTTAATAATTTAAGACATAACGTAACTCTTAGAACTGATGGAGGATTGAAAACTGGCAGAGATGTAGTGATCGCTGCGATGATGGGCGCCGAAGAATATGGAATGGGAACATCATCTTTAGTTGCCATGGGATGTATAATGGTAAGACAATGTCACTCGAATACATGCCCAGTTGGTGTATGTAGTCAAGATGCTTCATTAAGAGAAAAGTTTAATGGAACTCCAGAAAAAGTAGTAAACTTATTTAAATTTGTAGCAACTGAAGTAAGAGAGATTTTGGCCTCATTAGGATTTAGGTCTATAAATGAAATAATTGGAAGAACAGATTTGTTATCTCAAGTAAATAAAGGCGCATCAAATTTAGATGACTTAGATTTAAATCCTTTATTAGTTCAAGCAGATCCGGGTGATAATCTAAGATATTGTAAAAACAATCACATTAATAAAGTTCCTGAAACTTTAGACGAAAAGATATGGTCAGATATAAAAGATAAAATAAATCCTTCACAGAAAAATAATTTTGAATACGAAATTGAAAATACTTCAAGATCAGTTGGAACAAGACTTTCTCATCATATTTACAAAAAATATGGTAATGAAAAACTAAACGACGAGACTATTAATATTAAATTAAAGGGTTCAGCAGGTCAGTCTTTAGGAGCATTTTTAACTAAAGGGATAAGCCTGACTGTAGAAGGTGACTGTAATGACTATGTTGGTAAAGGCTTGTCGGGCGGTAAAATAATTGTAAGGACTTCTAAGAAAAGTAAATTAATTGCAGAACAAAACACAATTATAGGTAACACGGTTTTATACGGAGCTACCTCAGGAAAACTATATGCATCTGGGCAAGCAGGTGAAAGATTTGCGGTAAGAAATTCTGGAAGTTTTGCTATTGTGGAAGGGTGCGGTGCTCATGGATGTGAGTATATGACGGGTGGAAATGCAATCATATTGGGACCAGTGGGAGATAATTTTGGAGCTGGAATGACTGGTGGAATGGCTTTTATTTATGATGAAAAAAATGAGTTCGAAAACTTCGCCAATCCTGCCTCAATAATTTGGCAATCAGTCGAAACGGAGTATTGGAAAAAATTTTTAAAAGAAAGCATGATAGAATTTGAGACTGTCACTTTTTCACAAAAAACTAAAAAAATATTGAAAAATTTTGAAGAAGAATTAAAAAATTTCAAACAAGTTTGTCCAATTGAGATGCTTGATAAATTAGACAACCCAATCAGCTTAAAGCCTCACATCAAGAAAGCAGGCTAATGAGTAAAATTAAAGTTTTCTGCTTTGGTTTTGGCCAAGTTGCAGAATGTTTTGTAAACAAGTTAATTAAAGAAAAGAAAGATTTAGACTTAGCTGTTACTTCAAGAGATCAAACTCACCAGATAGAATATAACAATTTTAGAATGACATCATTTTTTTTTAAAGATGATAAGTGCGATGAGTCATTAAAATTAAAATTAGAAGAAGCAAATTATATTTTGATCTCTATTCCACCTGTTGATGGTAAAGACATTGTTGTAAAATATCTTGATACCAATTTTAAAAATTTAAGAAATTGCAGATGGATTACCTATTTGTCAGCAACTAGTGTTTATGGAGACCACAAAGGCAATTGGGTCAACGAAGAAAGTATTACTAAACCAACTTCACCAAGTGGAATAAATAGACTTAAAGCAGAAAATTCTTGGACAAATTTATCAAAAAAAATTAACTTACCACTACAAATTTTTAGATTAGCAGGAATATATTCTAAAAAGTTTAATATATTAAGTAGGTTAAAAAATGGCAAAGCTCAAATAGTTGATAAAAAAGATCATTTTTTTTCAAGAATCCATATTGAGGATATAGCTAATATTTTATTTAAGTCCCTTGATAATTTTAAAAACAATCAAATTTATAACATCTGTGATGACAAACCAACTTCGCAAAGTGAAGTGGTAGCTTTTGGTGCAAAACTATTAAAGATAAAACAACCAAGTCCTGTAAAATTAGAGGAGATTGAGAGTGAGATGTTACAAAATTTTTATAAAGACTCAAAAAAAGTCGATAACAAAAAGATGAAAAATTTTTTTAATTACAATTTAGAATATCCCACTTACAAAGAGGGCTTAAATTACATTTTTAACAATAATATCTAATTCCTTCACTATTTTTGTTAAAGCCTTATGATCAGATAGACTGTGATCACCATTTTTAATAATTGAAATTTTCTTTTTAGCTTTATTAAATAACTTTAATACATATCTTGAGAAGACAATTGGTACGACCTCATCATTTTGGCCGTGTATCATTGTTATATTTATTCCAGAATTTATTCTTTTGTTTAAAACTTTATTTTTCTTTCCATCTTTAATTAATTGTAATGTTATTGGGTACTCGTAATCACCACTTTTAATCAGAGTTTTACCGGTTTTAAATATTTCCTCTTTAATTTTTTTTGGAAATTTGTTCCACATTAATCTAGATAAAAACTCAGGCGCAGCGCCTATCCCAATAAAACCTTTTATTTGTGTTTTGAAATATTTAAATTGGTTAAGAGCAATCCATGCGCCCATACTAGAACCAATTAAAATAAAATTTTTTTTTCCAACAATTTTTTTTATTACTTTTTTCGTATCATTAGACCAAATACTAATATTTCCTCTAGTAAAAATTCCAGAAGATTTACCATGACCAGAGTATTCTAAGGCTAAAAAACCTAATTTATTCTTTTTTGCAAACTTAAAAAGAGTTTGTGGTTTTTTTCCCTCTATATCAGACATAAAACCAGGTAAAAAAATTAAATAAAGTTTTTCTTTTGAGTAATTATCGATATATCTAAGTTTTTTTGCATGAGAGATTTTTAAAAATTTAAATTTTTTCATATTAGGACCTGTTAATTTGCTATTATATATTAAAAAATATGACTACTAAAATAAATGTTTTACAAGTCATTCCGAGACTCGGATACGGAGGGGCGGAGACTGGATGTTATGATATAGCGCATTATTTGGCAGAGCAAAGCTGTGGGTCTTACATAGCAACTTCAGGAGGAGATTTATTAAAATTTGTTAAAAAGAACAAGGTCAAAGTGTTTAAACTTCCAGTTCATTCGAAAAATCCTTTAATGATTATTTTAAATACAATTATGATGACTTTTTTTATCTTAATTAAAAAAATAAACATTGTTCATGCAAGAAGTAGAGCGCCAGCATGGTCGTGTTATTTTGCATGCCTAATGACAAACACGATTTTTGTCACTACATTTCATGGAACTTATAATTATAAGTCTAAATTGAAAAAATTTTACAACAGTATTATGCTCAGATCAAAACTTACAATAGCAGGTTCTAATTTTATTTTTGGACATATCAATGATAATTATAGCGAATATTTAAACAAGCATAAAAAACTTAGAGTAATTTTTAGGGGTATTAATGTAGATTATTTTAATTCAAAAAATATTTCAATTTTAAAACAAGAAAAATTAAAAAGAGAATGGAGTATAGATCCAAATAAATTCGTCATATTGATGCCTGGTCGATTAACATATTGGAAAGGACAAGAAAAATTTGTTGAGGCATTAAATATTTTAATAGAAGATTACAATTTTACAAATTTTCATGCCATTATACTTGGATCTGATCAAGGCAGAAAAGTGTATAGTAAGAAGCTTTTTAGTTTAGTTGAGAGATATAGCTTATCAAAAAAAATTAGTTTTATAAATCATTGCGGAGAAATGCCTTTGGCTTATTCATTAGCAGATGTAGTTGTTTCTGCATCTATAGAGCCAGAAGCTTTTGGTAGAGTTGCTGTAGAGTCTCAATCTATGGGTAAACCAATAATTGCAAGTAATATAGGTGGATCAAAAGAGACAGTTCTAAATAAAAAAACTGGTTTTTTGTATAAACATGACGATCCAAGAGAACTTGCTAAAAGTTTAAATACTGTTATTCAATTAAGTCAAGAAGAGTTGAAATTAATTGGAAACGAAGGTAGAAAAAACGTAGTAAAAAAGTTTGATGTAGAATTGATGTGCGACTCAAATTTAAGAGAATATAAAAAATTATTAAAATAAATGCCTCAGATAAAGTTATTAGATGGTAGCAAAGTTTCATTTACAAAATCGATAAGTGGGTTTGAGTTATCGAAAAAAATTGGTAAATCACTAGAAAAGTCTGCTTTAATAATGGAAGTTGATGGTGAGTTAAAAGATTTAAGTCACGAGATTACAAAAGACTCTAATGTAAGAATGATAACTTCTAAAGACAAGGAAGGTTTAGAGGTAATAAGACATGATGCAGCTCATATAATGGCTATGGCAGTTCAAGAGTTATATCCTGGTACTCAAGTTACTATCGGTCCAGTTATTGAGAATGGTTTTTATTATGATTTTGCTAGAAAAGAACCTTTTACTAGCGATGATTTAGATAAAATTGAAAAAAGAATGACAGAGATAATTGATAGAAATGTTAAAACAAAGAGAGAAGTCTGGAAAAGGAAAAAAGCAATAGAACACTTTAAAAAAATTGGAGAAAAATACAAAGCTGAAATAATTGAGACTATCCCGCAAAATGAGGAAATTTCAATTTATCATCATGGAGACACCTGGCATGATTTATGCAGAGGCCCACATTTAGCTTCATCAAGTAAAATTGGAAAAGCTTTTAAACTTACTAAAGTGTCCGGTGCTTACTGGCGAGGAGACTCAAAGAATGAGATGTTACAAAGAATTTATGGAACTTGTTGGAGTTCAAAAAAAGAATTAGATGAATATCTTAATCGCTTGGCTGAAGCTGAAAGAAGAGACCATAGAAAACTTGGCAGGGAAATGGATTTATTTCATTTCAGAGAAGAGAGCCCAGGGTCAGTTTTCTGGCATGAAAAAGGATGGTTATTATTTCAGAGATTAGTTGAGTATATGAGGATGAAACAAAGACTTGCTGGATATAAGGAAATAAATACTCCTGAACTTTTAGATAAGACCTTATGGGAAAAATCTGGTCATTGGGAAAAATTTGGAGAACATATGTTCACATCTGAAACACCTGATGAGAAAACATTTGCTGTCAAACCTATGAATTGCCCAGGCTGTGTTCAGGTTTTTAATCAAGGTCTTAAGAGTTATAGAGATTTACCTTTAAAACTTTCAGAATTCGGAAAAGTACACAGATACGAACCGTCAGGAGCTTTACACGGTTTGTTAAGAGTTAGAGCCTTTACTCAAGATGATGCACACATTTTTTGTACCGAGGATCAAATTACTGACGAGTCATTATCTGTCACAAATTTAATTTTAGAAATTTACAAAGATTTAGGATTCGAAGATGTAATTTTAAAATATTCTGATAGACCCCAACAAAGAGTAGGTGAAGATAAAATTTGGGATAAATCTGAAGCCGCTCTTTTAACCGCAATTAAAAAATCTAATTTAGAATACTCAGTCAACAAAGGGGAGGGAGCTTTTTATGGACCAAAAATTGAATTTGTTTTAAGAGATGCTATAGGAAGAGATTGGCAATGTGGTACTCTTCAAGTTGATTTAAACCTGCCTGGAAGGCTAGGCGCAACTTATGTAGCTAAGGATGGAACTAAAAAAGTCCCTGTTATGTTACACAGAGCTTTGTTTGGTTCGCTAGAGAGATTTATTGGAATACTAATCGAAAATTATGCGGGCAAGTTGCCTTTTTGGTTATCTCCAGCACAAGCAGTGGTATGTTCAATAACAGATGAGAACAATAAGTATGTGAAAAAATTATTTGAAGATCTGTTTAAAGAAGGTATAAAATGCGAAATGGATTTAAGAAACGAGAAAATTAATTATAAAATAAGAGAACATTCGCTAGCAAAAATTCCATATATTATAGTTTGTGGTAAAAAAGAAGTTTTGGAAAATACTGTAACAGTTAGAAAACTTGGTTCCGATAAACAAGAAACAATCAAGAAAGAGAAACTCATCAAGATTATGTTAGATTTAAACAAGTTACCTTTAAACTAAGTGTCAAACTCTAAACCAAATTATTTTCAAAGAAGAACAAAGCATCAGGGACCTAGAGCTAATGAACGTATAAGGTCTTTAGACGTTCAGGTAATAGGAAGTGATGGAGCTAATCTTGGAGCGATGCCTTTAAATAAAGCAATCGAATTAGCTAGGCAAGAAGATTTAGATTTGATTGAAATATCTCCAAATACAAATCCCCCTGTTTGTAAAATTATGGACATGGGAAAGTACAAATATGATTTACAAAAAAAAGCAAATCAAGCGAAGAAAAAACAAAAAATTGTTTCTTTAAAAGAAATTAAATTAAGGCCGGGTACAGAAACACATGATTATAATTTTAAAATAAAAAATGCTAAAAAGTTTATCAGCAAAGGAGATAAAGTAAAATTTACAGTAAAATTTAAAGGACGAGAAATGCAGTATACCGAATTAGGAAAAGAACTGATGAATAAAATTATTGACGAAACAAAAGATATAGCAAAAGTCGAGAGCCAGCCTAAATTTGAAGGCAGACAAATGGTGATGATAATTCAACCTATTTAAATCAATAATAATAGCATCTTGCTAACCTTTTATATTGCCTATATAAGTCCGAAATATTTATGCCAAAATTAAAAACTAAAAGCTCAGCAAAAAAAAGATTCAGATTTACTGCTTCTGGCAAAATTAAAATGCCTCAAGCTGGTAAAAGACACGGTATGATTAAAAGAACAAATTCGCAAATAAGAAAACAGAGAGGCACTACGATAATGACTAAACAGGACTCAAGGATTGTTAAATCGTATATGCCATATAATTTAAGAGGATAAAATGGCAAGAACTAAACGTGGTGTAGTTAGTAGGGCAAAACATAAAAAAGTTTTAAAAACTGTGAAAGGCCAGTATGGCAGAAGAAAAAATACCATCAGAATAGCTCGTCAAGCTATGGAAAAAGCGATGCAGTATGCTTATCGAGATAGAAAAGCAAAAAAAAGAGAATTCAGATCTCTTTGGATACAAAGAATAAATGCTGGTGTTAGAGCTGAGGGATTAACGTATGCTAAATTTATTAATGGATTAGCTAAATCAAAAATCAAATTAGATAGAAAAGTTTTAGCTGAATTGGCCTACAATAATCCAGAAGTCTTTAAATCTGTAGTAAAAAAGGTTCAATCCTCCCTTAGTTAAAAGGGTCTTTGATTTAACACAAACTTTAATATAAAAAATCAATTACCAGATGAGTGATTTGGATAAAATAAATTCTATTTTTAACGCTAAAATTGACTCTGTCAAAACTAAAGAGGACTTACAAAACATAAAAACAGAGTTTTTTGGAAAAAATGGTCAAATTACAAAACAATTTAAAACTTTAGGTTCTTTAGATCCAGAAAAAAGAAAAGAGTTTGCCTCAAATTTAAATAAAATTAAAGACGATTTTACACATCAGTTAGAGCAAAAAATTATTGAAATTGAAACTAGTGAAATTAATGAAAAACTTAAAAATGAAAAGATTGATGTTACGCTTCCAATAAGACCAAATCGGCAGGGCAAAATCCATCCAGTCTCACAGGTTATAGATGAAATATCTTCTATCTTTTCAGAAATAGGATTTTCAGTTGCGGAGGGGCCTGATGTTGAGTCAGAGTATAATAATTTTACAGCTTTAAATACACCCGAAGAACATCCTGCGAGAGACTTGCACGATACTTTTTATTTAGAGGAAAATAAAAAATTACTGTTAAGAACACATACATCTCCAGTTCAGATTAGAACAATGATGTCAAGTAAACCACCTTTTAAAATAATAGTGCCTGGAAGAACCTACAGATGTGATAGTGATCAAACTCACGCTCCAATGTTTCACCAGCTAGAAGGCCTTCACATAGACAAAGGTATCACAATGGGACATCTTAAAGGTTGCCTAGATTATTTTATAAAAAATTTTTTTGAAGTTAAAAAGTTAAAAATGAGATTTAGACCAAGTCATTTTCCTTTTACAGAACCATCGGCAGAAGTTGATATTGGGTACAAAATTGAAAAAGGAAAAATTGTTATTGGTGAGGGTGATAAATGGTTAGAAGTTCTAGGATGTGGAATGGTTCATCCCAACGTATTAAAAAATGTAAAAATTGATACGAAAAAATATCAAGGATTTGCTTTTGGAATAGGCATCGATCGTTTAGCAATGTTGAAATATGGAATTAATGATCTAAGAGCTTTCTTTGAGGCAGATTATAGATGGCTAAGTCATTTTGGATTTGACCCGTTAGATGTCCCAACAAATTACAGGGGATTAAGTAAATGATCATAACAATTCCTTGGCTTAAAGAACATCTTAAAACGTCAGCTAAAGAAAAAGAGATTATAGACCGGCTTATAAATATTGGACTTGAAGTAGAGGGTGTAAAAGAAAACTCTGGAGATTTAGGT
The DNA here is from genome assembly GCA_902535505.1 of uncultured Pelagibacteraceae bacterium. Lineage (GTDB taxonomy): Bacteria > Pseudomonadota > Alphaproteobacteria > Pelagibacterales > Pelagibacteraceae > Pelagilacustribacter. Next base: position 59,781 of record CACATS010000001.1, read on the forward strand.
AAGTTTAAAATTGCTAAAGTTTTAAAAGCTGAAAAACATCCAAATGCTGATAAATTGAAAGTTTGTGATGTTACTACTGGCGGAAAAGAGATTATAAAAGTTGTTTGTGGAGCTCCAAATGCTAGAGAGGGTTTAATCACAATCTACGCACCTCCTGGAGCTATAATACCAAAAACTAACTTTGAATTAAAGGTAGCTAAAATCAGAGGTGTTGAGTCGAAAGGGATGCTTTGCTCTGAAAGTGAACTAAATTTATCCAACGAGAGTGATGGAATTATTGAACTTAAAAATAAAGAGAAAGAAATAGGAAAAAGCTATTTTAAAAGTAGCTCGCAAAAAGTTATTGATATTTCCATAACCCCTAATCGGGCTGATTGTCTAGGAGTTAGAGGTATTGCAAGAGATCTTTCTTCAACAGGAGTTGGAAAATTAATTCAAATAAAAAGGAAAAAAATTAAACAAAATATTAAACACCAAATAAAAACATCGATTACAAAAGAAAAGAATCAAGGATGTGATATCTTTGGAAGCTGCTACATTAAAAACATCACTAATAAAGAAAGTCCTGAATGGCTCAAAAATAAATTAATAGCATTAGGTTTGAAGCCTATCTCAGCTGTAGTGGACATTACAAATTATGTAATGTTTGACCTTAATAGACCTTTGCATGCTTATGATGCAGACAAAATTAATAAAGAAATTATTGTTAGAAACTCTAAAGAGGGTGAGACTTTCGAGGCATTAGATAACAAAAAATATAAATTAAAAAAAGATATGTGTGTAATCTCTGATAAATCTGGTATTCTTGGATTAGGCGGGATTATCGGAGGCACAACTACCTCTACCAAATTTGATACAAAAAATATACTTTTAGAAGCTGCATATTTCAGCCCGTCTTCAATAAGAAAAACAGCTAGAGCACTTAATATTAATACTGATGCAAAATACAGATTTGAAAGAGGAGTAGATCCTGATTCAATCAAAGAAGGGCTAGAACTTGCAACTGAACTTATTTTAAAAATTTGTGGAGGGGAAGCTAGTAAGTTCCAAATTACTGGAAAGATTAATAAAAAAAATAAGGTAATTAACTTTCAAGTAGAAAAATTTGAAAAACTGATTGGTATTTCAATCACAGCGAATGAAATTGATAAAATTTTATCCTCTCTAGGTTTTAAGTGTAAAAAAAGTTCAAAAGTAATAAAAGTAGAAGTACCAAGCTGGAGGCCAGATATTAGTTTGGACGAAGATTTAATTGAGGAACTAATCCGGATTAAGGGGTTTAAAAATATAAAATTAATTAAACCTGTCAAAAATAGAACTCAAGATACTTTAAATTTTGCACAAAAGCTTTTCCATTTGTCACAGAGATCTATAGCGTCAAAAGGCTATATGGAAATAGTAACTTGGTCATTTACAGACTCCAAAATTGATAAACAGTTTTCTAAAAGTGAAAAAGAAATTTCAATATTTAATCCAATTTCGTCTGATCTTGATGTTTTGAGACGTTCAATTTTTTCTAATTTAGCTATTTATCTTAAAAAAAACCAAGATAGAGGATACGAAGATTTATCTTTATTTGAAATTGGTCCAATATTCTTTGGAAAAAATCCAGGAGAGCAGCAAATTGTAGTTGGAGGTTTGAAATCTGGAAAAATAAATAGAAAAAGTTGGTTAGATAAAGAAAGAGATGTAGATATTTTTGATATTAAGGGTGATGTTATGAGAACTCTAGTTGAACTAGGCATTGAAGAAAAAAATCTTTTTGTTAGCGATAATACTAAATATAGTTATCATCCTGGAAGATCAGGATCTGTTACATTTAAATCAGAAAAAGGACCTCATTTAGCTTATTTTGGCGAGATACATCCTGCAATTATAAAAAACTTGGATTGTAAAAACAAAAATATTTTCGGGTTTGAAATTTTTTTGAAAAATATTCCTGAACCCAAAAGAAAATTAAGACAAAGCAAAAAAAGCTTTCAAGCCTCAGATTATCAAAAATCAGAAAGAGACTTTGCTTTTGTAATAGATAAAATATTTAAAATAGGATCGTTAGAGAAAATTATAAAAGAGGTAGATGAAAATTTAATACAAAAAGTATCTACCTTTGATGTTTATGAGGGAGAAAATATTCCAAAAGACAAAAAGTCAGTTGCAATTAATGTTACTTTACAGGCTATCGATAAAACTTTATCAGAGAAAGATTTAGATGAAATCAGTAAAAAAATTATTGATACAGTAAGTAAAAAAACTGGCGCTACGATTAGGTCCTAAATGTCAGATATAAACAGAATTCGTAATTTTTCTATAATTGCGCACATTGACCATGGCAAATCAACTATTGCAGATAGAATTATTCATAAGTGTGGAGGGTTAACTGAGCGTGAGATGAAACAACAAGTTCTAGACTCTATGGAAATAGAGAGAGAGCGCGGTATTACAATTAAAGCACAAACAGTCAAACTAAATTATAAAGCAAAAGATGGTCAAGAGTATGTATTAAATATTATAGACACACCTGGACATGTGGATTTTGGGTATGAGGTTAGTCGCTCTTTATCTGCTTGTGAAGGCTCACTGTTAATTGTAGATAGCACCCAAGGCGTTGAAGCACAAACACTAGCTAATGTCTATCAAGCTCTAGAGATAAATCATGAGGTAATTCCAATCTTAAATAAGATTGACTTGCCTGCATCTGATATTGAGAAAACAAAAAAAGAAATAGAGGATGTAGTAGGGATAGAGACAACAAATGCAATTTCTTGCTCAGGTAAAACAGGCGAAGGAATAGATGATATTTTAGAAGCAATAATAAGTAAATTACCTGCACCAAAAGGTTTACCGAATGAAAAATTAAAATGTTTATTAGTAGATAGTTGGTACGACAGTTATTTAGGTGTTGTTATTCTTGTAAGGGTTATTAATGGTAAATTACAAAAGAGTATGAAAATTAAATTAATGTCTAACAATCAAGAATATGTAATCGAAAAAGTTGGTGTTTTTACACCAAAGGCAAACGATATCCCAGAACTTAACTCGGGTGAAATAGGATTTATTATTACAGGAATAAAATCTTTGTCAGAAACAAAAGTAGGAGACACAATATGTGATGCATCCAACCCGATAAGCGAACCTTTATCAGGTTTTAAACCAAGTAAGCCAGTGGTATTTTGCGGTTTATTTCCGGTAGATAGTTCTGAGTATCAGAAATTGAAAGATGGACTAGCTAAGTTGAAATTAAATGATGCTAGTTTTTCATACGAACCAGAGTCTTCAAGTGCGCTTGGTTTAGGTTTCAGATGCGGATTTTTAGGATTGTTACACCTTGAAATAATCACTGAGAGATTAGAAAGAGAATTTGATGTTAATTTAATTACTACGACTCCCGGGGTAATTTATAAAGTTCACAACATAAAAGGTGAAGTCCTTGATTTACAAAACCCTTCAAATATGCCTGACCCCTCACAAATAGAAAAAATTGAAGAACCTTGGATCAAGTCTACAGTAATAACACCAGATGAATATTTAGGATCAATTATAAAAATTTGCCAGGATAAAAGAGGAGTACAAACTAATCTCTCTTATTCGGGAAATAGAGCAGTTTTATCTTATGACTTACCTCTTAACGAAGTTGTTTTTGATTTTAATGATAGGCTGAAATCGGTTTCAAGCGGCTACGCTAGTTTCGATTATGAAATATCCGGTTACAGAGAAGGAGATCTTGTGAAATTAGGAATTCTAGTAAATTCCGAACCTGTAGACGCATTGGCGATGATCATTCACAAAGATTTTGCTCAAAAAACTGGAAGACAAGTTTGTGAAAAATTAAAGGACCTGATCCCAAGGCATAACTTTATGATCCCAGTTCAGGCAGCGATTGGCGGGAAAATTGTAGCTAGAGAGTCCATAAAAGGATTTAAAAAAGATGTATTAACAAAAATTCATGGAGGTGGTGCAACCGATCGAAAAAGGAAACTTTTAGAGAAACAAAAAAGAGGAAAAGCAAGGTCAAAACAATTCGGTAAAGTTGAAATACCTCAAGAGGCATTTATTGGAGTTTTAAAAATTAATAAAGAAACTTAATGAAAAAAAAATTATTTATTTTTTCAAATGAAAGCATATTTTTTCAAAACGAAAAATATTTTTGTGACAATATAGACCTAAAATCAAGTCCAGAAGGATTAAATAAAAAATTTGAAGTAAATCTTTTTGGTAGAAAATCATCTAAGAAAAGAGCACACGAAATAAAATTAAAAAAAATAAAAATTTTCTCTAATTTATTTACTTATTTGTCAGAAGTAATTAAATCAACAAAAATTGAAAACACAAAATATTTAATAATTTCAATTTCTCCATATACTTTTTTAATTTGTTTGTTTTTAAGATTATTTGGAAAAACTCCAATTGTTTATTTACGAAGTGATGGATATGGCGAGTATAATGCTATTTTAGGCAGCTTTGGTAAATTGTTTTACCATTTGATGTTTAGCCTTACCGCATTAGTTTCAAATTTAATAAGTTGTAGAAATTACATACTTAAAGGAAAAAAAGGCAAAGTAATCTATCCATCCCAAATAGATTCTCTTTGGTTTAAAAAACCTAAAATTCAAGAAGTTAAAAGTTTTCGGTTGTTATATGTTGGAAGAATAAGAGTTGAAAAAGGAATTTTTTATTTAGCAAGTTTGATAAAAAATAAGAGAGATATTTCTTTAACCATTGTCGGAGCAGAAAAAAATACATCATATAAAATTAATCAAAGTAATATTAATATTCAGCAAACACAAAGCAACAAGGTAAGACTAATAAAATATTACGACGATCATAATATATTTATATTACCCTCTTTTACAGAAGGACACCCAATGGTTTTGCTTGAAGCCTTAGCCAGAAGAAGACCAGTAATTATTTTTGATGATATCGAACATGTAATAGGTGACAAAAAAGGTATATTCGTAGCTAAAAGAAATTTTCTAAACTTCCTTAAAATACTAAACCATATCAAGAAAAATTATAAAAAAATTCAAAAAGATATGATGAAAAACAAACTTCCAACAAACAAAGAATTCATTGAAGAATTTGTGAAAGCTATTGAAGACTATAAATAGGAGAGGTGGCCGAGTGGTTGAAGGCGCACGCTTGGAAAGCGTGTAAACGGGAAACCGTTTCGAGGGTTCGAATCCCTCTCTCTCCGCCATGATTTTAATTTAACTTATTATCCACATTCAACTTAAAATAGTCTTAAAATTAATGCTCGAATCGATTAAATTATTCTTAAGGGCAGTGGAGGGAGACTGAAGCTGCCTTTGCCTTTTATAGCCTTTTAACTCCTATCACTTTTAATTTAGCAGTCTGTTCAATTCTTTTAATTGTTTGATTTATTTCCATAATAACAGTTTTTTTCAAAGGTCCATAGGCATGAATAAGTTTTTTATTTGAAATAGCTAAAGCAACGTGACCTTTCCAATATATAATATCATTCTTTTTGATGTTTTTTAATTTAACATTTTTTTTAAAGTATCTGACTTGATCTTTGGCATCTCTGGGACAAAATTTATTATTAAAATTCAAAAATATTTGTATTAAACCTGAACAATCAATTCCTTTAAAAGATTTACCTCCCCATTTGTATTTTATATTTTTGAAAATATTTATTTTTTTAAATGGATTTTTTTCAACATATGAAATTGGTTTTAAATCATTTTTATGAATCCAGCCTTTTAAAAATTTTAAAAAATTACTTTTCTCTTCTAAGACTTTTATTTTTGAACCAAAAGGCATTATATTTACCCTTTTACTTTTATTAGGCAGTCTATAAATATTTGCTTTTAAAACGCTGACTTTATGGCTTGGTTTTAAAAATTCGGAAAAATTTTTATTTTGAATGTAACCTTTATAGCCGTCTTCGTTGATCTTAATTTTAAGCCATCTACCATACCTTTTAAATATTGAAAAACTTTCACCATAAAGCATTTGAGTTACTACCTCTGATTTTGTAGACGGCTTTTTATGAAGGTTGATTACTGAATAACTGTTAGATAGGTTTTTAGTCATTCAACTTTAGCTTATCTTTAATCATGTAGAGAAATATAAGAGATGGTATTACCATTATAGCAGTCAGTATAAAGAATATACCCCAATCACCATTTAACCAGTCGACTAAAGCCCCGGATGAGGCGGCTAGCGTTGTCCTACCTGCTGTACCTATTGATGCAAGAAGCGCATATTGAGTAGCCGTATAAGTTCTATCAACTAACATTGAAATAAAAGCTACAAATGCAACAGTCGCAAATGCTGCTGCCATATCATCGAATATTACTGCTATTGCAAATAGTAATTCTGACTTTCCATACCAAGCTAATAGAGAGAATAATAAATTTGTTGAAGCCATTAGTATACCCGAGACAAACATTGCTTTAATTACACCTGAACGAATAGCAAATAATCCTCCTAATAAAGTAAAGATTACTGTGGTTATCCAACCTAAACCTTTTGAATAAAGTGCTATATCAGATTTGGTGAATCCTATTTCTTTGTAGAAGATAACAGACATTCTGCCTAAAAAAGCTTCACCTATTTTAAATAAAAACACAAAGCCAAGAATTGCTATAGCTATATTAAAACCGTTTTTTTTGAAAAAACTAATCACAGGACCAATCACTGTTCCAGTCAACCAAGCAATAATTTTTGTGACTAAGTTAGGAGATCCTAACTTATCTTGAATCATTTTATCAGTAAGTCTTTGACTTTCTTTTCTATCAGTTGGTTGAGGTTCATTAACAAAAAGAAGACCAATATTACAAGCTATTATAACAATGCCTAAAACTAAAAATGTTGTTTGCCAGTAATTTTCAAAACCTGCTTGCTGAAAAAATTCGGCTGCATTAAGAGCTACTACTCCGCCTAATTTATACCCAGTCCACCAACCGACTACAGCCATTGCAGCACCAGCCTGCATTGATTTACCCTCGTGTTCACCAATTTGCTCAATTCTTAAAGCATCAACAGTTATATCTTGTGTAGCAGATGCAATTGCAATAATTAGTCCAATACTAATTACTAATGCTAAATTTATAGTCGGATTTATTAAACTCCAACAAACTAAACTAATTAAAATTATAGTCTGCATAGTTATTATCCATCCACGTCTATGACCAACTTTTTCAGTTAACCAAGGAATTCTAACTCTATCTATAATTGGAGCCCACAAGTAATTAAAAGCATAAACAGCAAAAATCAGACCTGCCCAACCTATAGTGCTCCTACTTAAACCATCTTCTTTTAACCAAAGACTTAAACTACTACCTATGATAACCCATGGAAAACCACTAATAGCACCAAGAAGTAAAATTTTGATCATTCTACGATCAAAATAAACTTTAAAAGTTTCAGCAAATGATTGTTTTTGGCATATATCCATAGTTTAATTTCTCCAAAAAGATGGAAAAAATAGAACTAAGACAGCAAAAAGTTCTAGTCTTCCTAATAACATCCCAACTGACAAAATCCATTTTGATATATCGGGTATATCTTTATAATTTCCATTTGGTCCAATTACATCTCCTAATCCAGGACCAACATTTGAAATCGAACTAGCTGCCCCAGAAATTGATGTTATAAAATCTAAACCACTAATTGATAGCAACATCGCTATAATTAAAAAAATAAATAAGAATGAAAAAATAAAAATTATGACTGAATTAATGAAATTATCTGATATTTTTTGATTATTGTATTTTGTGATTATTACGCTATTTGGTGAAATAAGTCTTTTAATTTGATTTTTTAAAAATATTAATAACATTTGTAATCTAAAAATTTTTATTCCACATGCCGTTGATCCAGCACATCCACCAATAAACATTAAAAGCAAGAAAAAAACTAGAGAAAATTTTCCCCAAAGACCAAAATCATCTGTTACATAGCCAGTTCCAGATAAAATTGAAATTACGTTAAAAGAGGAAATTCTAACTTTGTCAAAAATACTACTTTCGTAATTAATAATTAAAAGATAAAGAAACATAATTATTGTAGAGATTATCAGTAAATATACTAAACCTTTAATTTGAACATCTTGAAAAAACACGCTTTTATTTCCTTGGACAAATTTTAAGTAAGAAATAAAAGGAATGCTCCCTAAAATAATAAAAATACTTGCAACTATTTCAATATTTGAATTATTAAAAAAACCAATCGACTCATTGTGTGTTGAAAAACCACCTGTAGCAATTGTTGTCATCGAATGACTTACACTATCAAATATTGACATACCAAAAATCCAATAAAAAAAACCGCAAAGAAATGTAAGGATGATATAAGTAGAAATAATTATAGCTGCAACTTCAATTGTGCGAGGTAAAATTTTTTCAGTACTATCTGGACCTTCCATTTTAAATAGTTGCATGCCTCCAACCTTAAGAAGTGGTAAAATCGTAATTGCCATGACAACTATCCCTATACCACCCAACCATTGCATTATAGCTCTCCATAACAGTATACTTTTTGGACTATTATCTAAATCAGATATAATTGTAGCTCCAGTGGTTGTAATTCCAGACATGCTTTCAAAAAATGCCTCACTCAAACTAAAATCTTGTGAAGATAATAAAAAAGGCAAACTTCCAAAAGTTGCAACCATAACCCATGCTAAAGATGAAAATAAAAAGGTTTGCCTCAAATTTAATTTAAATTCTTTTTCGAGATTAGCTAATACAAATAAAACCCCTATAAAAATTGTTACAAATGAGGACGATATAAAGCTATGACTACCTTCTTTCAGGATTACCTGCAAAGCGTAAGGTGCCAACATAGATCCACCTAAAACAATTAATAATATGCCTATTAAAAAAAAAACTGTTTTGTTTGTAGCCATTAAAATTGAGACTATTTAAATAGTTCTAAAATTCAACTTAATATCATACAATTATAACTGTATTTTGCGTATAAAATTTAATAAACCTTATTTATGCTCGATATCAACTTAATTCAATCAACTTCTTCTTGGCCTTTTGTCGAAGTTAGGAAGCTTTTAAAAGACAGAAAAGAATTAATAAAGAAGAAGAATAAAATCACTTTTCAAACAGGTTACGGACCTAGCGGATTACCTCATATAGGAACTTTTGGCGAAGTTGCAAGAACCACTATGATGATAAATGCCCTTAACCACATAAAAAAAATTGATCATGATCTTATTACTTTTTCGGATGACATGGATGGATTAAGAAAGGTTCCAGATAATATTCCCAACGATGAAGTACTTAAAAAAAATTTAGGCAAACCTCTCACTTCAATACCCGACCCTTTTCAAAAATTTAATAGTTTCGGTGAACATAATAATGAAATGCTCAAAGAGTTTTTGAAAAAGTTTAAATTTAACTTTAATTTTCAAAGCTCAACTGAAAATTATAAAAAAGGAACATTCAACTATTCTTTAATGAGAGTCTTAGAAAAATACGAAGAAATAATGGATATTATTTTACCAACTCTAAGAGATGAGAGACGAAAAACTTATTGTCCTTTTTTACCAATTTGTCCAAAAACAGGTAAAGTTCTTGAGATACCTTTATCAAGTATGAATAAAAAAACTGGTAAAGTGGTGTTTGATAACAATGGTGAAAAAATTGAAACGAACATACTAGATGGAAATTGTAAATTACAATGGAAAGTTGACTGGGCAATGAGGTGGTTTACTTTTGATATTGATTTTGAAATGTATGGTAAAGATTTAACCGAAAGTGCAATACTATCAAATAAGATCTGTCGTGCTTTAGGCAAAATTCCACCTAATGGATTTGCTTATGAATTATTTTTAGATGAAAAGGGTGAAAAAATTTCTAAATCTAAGGGAAACGGAATTTCTATCGAACAATGGCTGAGGTATGCATCACCTGAGAGCCTAGCACTATATATGTACCCAAATCCTAAAAGAGCTAAGAAACTTTACTCAGAAGTAGTTCCAAAAACAGTCGATGAATACCTAACCTGTATTGAAAAATATCCAGCGCAAGAATTAAAAGATAGATTATTAAACCCCGCGTGGCACGTCCATAATGGTAAACCACCAGTTGAGAAAATTATTATGCCCTTTTCAATGCTATTAAACTTGGTAGGTTCAAGTAATGCTGATAACAAAGAAATACTCTGGAAATTTGTAAATAGATTTCATAAAGAAATAAATCCAAAAGAACATAAAATTTTTGACGAACTAACTGAATATGCAATAAATTATTTTAAAGATAAAGTTGAGCCTAATAAAAAATTCAAAAAACCAAATTTAAAAGAAAAAAAAGCTTTAGAAAATTTAGTTTTAAAATTAAAGAAATTAGATCAGTCATTAGAACCAGAAGAAATTCAAACACACGTTTATACAGTTGGAAAAGAAAACGGGTATGAGAAAAATTTAAGAGATTGGTTTAAATTAATTTACGAGGTAGTATTTGGTGAGGCGAATGGACCAAGAATGGGATTTTTTATAAGTTTTTTTGGACTTAATGAAACAATTGAGTTAATAAACAATAAACTAAAATAATGTTTTCGAAACTTAAACCTTTCATTTTTTCCCTTGATCCAGAGGTAGCACATGATTTAGCTATTCAATCTCTCAAATTTAATATTTTACCAAAAAGTATTTTTAGTGTTGAAAAAGAGGAACTTCTTGAAACTGAGTTACTTAATGAGAGAATACCTAATCCCATAGGCTTAGCTGCTGGATTTGATAAAAGCGCTGAAGTTTACAATTCTTTATTCAAACTAGGTTATGGTTTTGTTGAGGTTGGGACAATCACACCAAAAAGACAACTTGGCAATCCTAAGCCAAGAGTTTTTAGACTTGAGAAAGAACAAGCTCTTATCAATAGACTTGGATTTAATAATCATGGGTCTGAAATAGTTTCAAAGAGAATAGAACAAAATTTACCTAGTGGCTTTTTGGGGATTAATGTTGGACCAAACAAAGAAACTAAAAATAAAGAAGATGATTATTATATATGTTTATCTAAGTTAGCGGCCTATGCAGGTTATTTAACAATTAATATTTCCTCACCAAACACAGAAGGATTAAGAGATTTCCATAATCAGAAAGAGCTTGAAAAATTACTCAAGGGTATCAGCAAAATAAAAAAAGACAAAAATCTTACAAAACCTATTGTTGTAAAACTTTCTCCAGATATTAATGACAATGAAATCAGCAACATATTAGAATTAATTAATAAATATGGAGTCAACGGTATAATTGTTTCAAACACGACTGACAGTAATCGTGAAAATTTGACTGATAGCAAAAAGAGTGAGGTCGGAGGACTTTCTGGACAACCATTAAGAGATCTTTCTACAAAGCTAATAAAAAGATTCTATAGAGAAACAAAAGGTAAAATACAAATTATAGGTGTAGGTGGCGTAGACTCTGGTCAAGCCGCATTTGAAAAAATTAGCGTAGGCGCAAACGCTGTGCAATTGTATACTGGTATGGTCTATAAGGGCCCAGGAGTAGTTAAAGATATCAAAAAAGAGTTGATTTCAATTTTGAAAAAAGAGAATCTTAAAAATATAGGAGAAGCAGTAGGAATTAACGCTTGACCGTCATCATCACTGCACTTATATAGCTGTAGGAAATTCATATGTCAAAAAAATGCGAGTTAACAGGGATATCACCTTTAAAGGGTCACAACGTAAGTCATGCCAAAAATAAAACTAAGCGTAGATTCTTGCCAAATTTAAAAAAAGTAACTTTTAGAAGCGATATTTTGAAAAAAAATATTAAATTAAACGTGGCTAATGCTGCTTTAAGAACAGTTGATTTTAAAGGTGGACTTGATAAATTTTTAATTTCTGCAAAAAACGCAAAACTTTCAAAAAAAGTCAGAAAAATCAAAGCTTCTATCTCAGCTAAATCATAGAATGAGCTTATATTATAAACTATCAATCTTGATGGGATTTATAGTGGTAATTTCAAATTATTTAGTTCAATTCCCTATTCAAAAGTTTGGTTTAGAAGAAGTTTTAACATACGGTGCGTTCAGCTATCCTATTACTTTCTTAATCACTGATTTAGCTAATCGTGCTTACGGAAAAATTGTAGCTAGAAAAATTGTTTACATTGGATTTATTATTGGAATATTACTAAGTTTATTTATCTCAACTAATTTTTCAGATATTATTTCAATACGAATTGCAATTGGTTCTGGCGCAGCATTTTTTGTTGCTCAAAACTTAGATGTGCAAATATTTGACCGGTTAAGGCGAAAAAGTTGGTTTATCGCTCCCTTGACTTCTTCAACGATAGGTTCAGTAACTGATACTTTCTTATTTTTCTCAATAGCTTTCTATGCAACAGGAATTTCTTGGGTTACTTTAGCACTAGGTGATCTAGCTGTTAAAATGTTTATTGCTCTGTTAATGTTGATTCCTTTTAGAATTTTATTAAGTAAGATTAAAGATTGTTCTGAAAATTCTATTTCAAATATAAAACTCTAATGAAGAGTTTTTTTATTATTTTTTACAAATAAATCAGTTAATTGGTTTATCATCACATCACCTAAATCTTGAACGTCTGTAATCTTTACTGCCTTGTTGTAATATCTAGTGACGTCGTGGCCAATTCCAATAGCCAAAAGTTCTATATTAGATTTACTTTCAATCCATTTGACTGTTTTTTTTAAATTTGTCTCTAGATAGTCGCTAGTGTTAGTAGAAAGCGTTGAGTCATCAACGGGAGCCCCATCAGAAATTACCATTAAAATTTTTCTATCTTCTTTTCTTCTACTCATTTTGTTAAACGCCCATTTTAAGGCTTCGCCATCAATATTTTCTTTCAACAAACCTTCCTTAAGCATTAGACCCATATTATTTTTTGATTGCCTCCATTGCGAGTCAGCAGATTTATATATTATGTGTCTTAGATCATTTAATCTTCCTGGAAATTTGGGTTTATCATTTTTCATCCATTTTTCTCGAGATAATCCACCTTTCCAATGTTTTGTTGTAAAACCTAAAATTTCTACTTTTACCATACACCTTTCCAAAGTTCTTGAGAGTATATCTGCACAAATTGCTGCCACTGATATAGGTTTTCCTCTCATAGAACCAGAGTTATCTATAAGAATCGTCACTAAGGTATCTTTAAACTCAACATCTTTTTCTTTTTTAAAAGACAAAGAGTTAAATGGATCCATTATAATTCTTGGTAGTTTTGAGGTATCTAATAAACCTTCTTCTAAATCAAAGTTCCAAGATCTATTTTGTTTAGCCAACAATTTTCTTTGTAACTTATTTGCCAGCTTAGATATAAAATTTTTAAGTTGCAACAATTGTTGATCCAAATTTTTTCTAAGTCTTGTAAGTTCTTCTGTACTTTCCAGATCTTCAGCTTTAATTATTTCATCAAATTCTTCAGTGTAAGTTTTGTATTTTAAATCACCAAAATTAGAATGCCTTCCTTTTTTTAAGTCAGGTCTTGTACTATTCTCTATTTCTATCTCCTCATCGGAATTGTCAGATTCTTTGGCTTCATTCTCTAAATCCGGGACACCGCTTTCGATTGACATTTCCTCATGTTTTTCTTGTTTTTCTTTTGTTTTAAAATCCTGATCTTGAGGTCTTGACTTCTTATCATCGTTATTATTTTCTTCATTCTTTTTTTCTTCATTTTCAATATTTTCATCTAAACTCATACTTGAGATCAATTTAGAGACTAGGGAATTAAATTTTTCTTGATTTAGTGTTAATTCTTTAAGTTCAGCCATTCTATCTTTAAATTGATCATTTAGGTCTTTTTTGTAAGATTTTAATTTTTTATCAATTTTACCTTCATTCTTAAAATCTAAAAATTTCACTCTTAAGTAATTTTCAAATGACTCAACAATTTTATCTTCGCTACTCTTAAGGTCTAGACCAGATATTCGATTGAGATAAAATTTTTCAATATTATTTTTTATTCCCTTAAAGTAACTTGTCCCTATTTTTTCGCACCTAATTTTTTCTGAAATTTTATAAAGTTTCTTTGATATATTTCCATTTGGCTCATACTTTTTATACGTTTTATTGTTTGAAAATCTTAAATTTAACGATTTTGAGTCTGCTATTGCTCTAATTTCATCAAAATTTAATTTATTATTTCTTTGACTTAATTCCGGTAATTTTATTGTAGAATTTTCTGAATTAGAGATTTGATTGCCAAAAGAAATTTCAATTTTTTGTGAATTTGATATTGATCTCACTGTTGAACTGATTGCAGTTTTGAAATTTTCCAACTTCTCTTTTTTATTATTCACTTTTATAATGATACGTTGATCGAAGACTCAGGCAAATCTTCACCAAAACATCTTTGATAATACTCAGAAATTATTTTCTTTTCTAAATCATCGCATTTGTTAAGGAAAGTTATTCTAAATGCGTAGCCTTTATCTTTAAATATTTCAGTATTCTCAGCCCAGTGCAAAACTGTTCTTGGACTCATAACTGTAGATATATCTCCATTGATAAAACCATTTCTTGTCAAGTCAGCTACCTTGATCATATTTGACAAGTCTTCTTTTCCTTCCTTACTATTTAAATTTTTATTCTTAGAGAGAATTATCTCAAATTCCTTATCAAATGGTAAATAGTTAAGCGTTGTTACTATATTCCACCTATCCATCTGCCCTTGGTTAATTTGTTGAGTTCCGTGATATAGGCCAGTAGTATCACCTAATCCTACAGTATTTGTAGTGGCAAAAATTCTAAAAAAATCGTGTTGTTCTAAAACTCTCTTTTTATCTAGTAGGGTAAATTTGCCATCACTTTCAAGCACTCGCTGGATTACAAACATCACATCTGGTCTACCAGCATCGTACTCGTCAAATACTAAGGCTATAGGATTTTGAATTGACCAAGGAAGTATCCCCTCTTTGAACTCAGTAACTTGTTTACTATCTTTTAAAACAATTGCATCTTTACCTATTAAATCTATTCTACTTATATGACTATCCAAATTTACTCTGACGCAAGGCCAGTTTAATCTAGCCGCAACTTGTTCGATGTGTGTTGATTTTCCGGTACCGTGATATCCTTGTATTAAAACTCTTTTATTAAAAGAAAATCCAGCTAAAATTGCTAAGGTTGTATCCTTATCAAATTTATAATCAGAATCTATTTTTGGGACATACTCATTTTTCTGTGAAAAGGCTCCAACTTTCATTTCACTATCAAAACCAAAAGTCTGTTTAACAGAAAGTTTAATGTCCGGTTTTTGTAAAAATTGTTCCATTTTCATTTTTTTCCTAAAGTTTTTTTTAACTGACTATATGCTAAAGTAATTTTTTTCAGTTTTTCCTCAAATTTTTTGCTACCTTGATTTTTATCAGGATGATATTTTTTTACAAGTTCTTTAAATTTAAATTGTATTTGCTCCCATTTTACCTCATCATTTAACTCCATAACATGAAGAGCATCTCGGTCAGTTTGAGAGATCTTTGTTTTTTTAAAATCCTTAAAATTAGAGCTTTTAAAAATATTCAATTTATCTTCAAGTGCGTTATTCCATAAAATATTAAAAAAATTTTCAGATGACCCAAATTTTTTTGTTGTTTTATGCCAAGTTAAGTCAGATTTGATAAAATATTCTATTTCTTGATCATTCATATTTTCAAAATAATTCCAACTTTTATTGAAAATTTTTATGTGTTTTAAACAAAGTAATCTATATTTTTTACTGTTATCTTTCTCTACCGGAGCTCTATAAGAACCGATTTCATTACAGTTTTTCCAATCACAAATAATTTTCATAAATTTTATCTATATAGTAAAATCCATTTAATGAATATTTATTTTGAAGAAATTAAAAAAAAATTAGAGAATAAAATTAAAATTGAACATCTTGAAATTGTTGATAATTCCAATAAACACAAAAGTCATAAATATTTCTCTCCTGGTAAATTTCATCTACATTTAAAAATCAAATCATTATATTTAAGTTCCTTACCCAGAGTTAATGCTCAAAAGATGATTATGAAAACTTTGGAAGAAGATTTAAAATCTAGATTACATGCACTAGAAATTAGTATTGAAAAATAGATTTACTCTGATTTTTTAAATCAAGTATTTGTATTTTAAATTTTCCTGGAGTTGTTGTTTTTCCAATTTTTTTAAGTAATACAAAATTTATCTTATCGTCATCATTTTTTTTATCATTTTTTAAAAAAGGAATTAAAGAATTTATTAATTTGTAGTTATTATATTTCTTGAAAGTATATATTAGATTATTTTTTTTATAAATATCCTCAATTTCTCTAAGAACTTTTTTATTACATACTTTTTTAGCATAAGAAAGCCTAATAGCTAAAATCATACCTGTTAAAACAGCTTCGCCATGGCTAATTTTTTTAGAGTAATTATTTTTTACCTCTATTGCATGAGCGAATGTATGACCAAAATTTAAAATCATTCTTAATCCTTTTTCATTAGTATCTCTACTAACGTAATATATTTTTATCTCACAGCTTTTTTTAACTGCATATGATAATTCTTTTTTTTTTTTCGATAAAATGTGTTTTGTATTTTTTTTTAACCATTTAAAAAAACTCTTATCTTTTATGATAGAGTGTTTAAGAATTTCTGCATATCCACATACTATTTCTTTCTTTGGCAAAGAATTTAAAAAAGATGTATCATTAATTACTAGCTTAGGCTGATAAAAGGATCCTATTAAATTTTTTCCTTGAGTTGAATTTACTCCCGTTTTCCCTCCTATTGCCGAGTCTGCTTGCGCTAGTAGAGTTGTTGGAACGTTAATAAAATTCACTCCTCTTTTATAGATACTGGCCACAAATCCAGAGACATCTCCAGTTATACCACCACCAACACTTATAATTAAATCTGATCTATTTAAATTCTTTAACAATATTTTTTGAAGTAACTTTTCCACTGATCTAAAAGATTTAGATTTTTCATTAGCATAAAAGGGAAAAAAAAATGTTTCATAATTTTTCAATTTTTTTTTAAATATATTTTTGAATTTTCTTGGTACTTTAGTATCAATAATTAATACAATTTTTTTTGTTTTAGGACATAATTTTTTAATTTTTTTTTGAATTATGCTTAAAGAATTATTTCCAGTTATTACGGAGTAATTATGTATAGAGTTTTTAAATTTTAATTCATGTATTTTCATAAATTTTTAATATTTTACCTACAATTGTATCGGTTTTCAGTTTATCACATCTTACTTTAAAGTCAGCTTCACTATAAATTTTCTTTCTCTCAAAGTAAATTTTACCTATGGCTTCACCAATATTTTTTTTAAACAGCAAAGGCCTTTTTTTTGATCTTTTAAGTCTATTTATTAAAATATTTAAATTAATGTCCAACCAAAAACTAAAAGAGGACTTTTTAACTGCTTTTCTAATATTTTTATTCAAGAAAGCTCCACCCCCAAGAGAAATAACTGAACTATCTTTTTTTAATTCTCTTAAAGTAGTTTTATTTTCAAGCATTCTGAAATAATTTTCTCCTTTATTTTTGAAAATAATATTAATTGATGAACCCTCTTTTTCTTCGATAATTCTATCAATATCGACGTGTGTATAAGAAAGCTTATTTGCTAAGTTTTTTCCAATAGTTGATTTTCCAACACCCATCATGCCTGTTAAAACAAGGTTTTTTTTCAATTTAACAACCAATTTCAATTTGATTTTTCATAAATTTGTCTTATTTATTGAGTTTAAATTAATTCTTAAACTATGCAACTTAAATACAATAGACAACCAAGTTTCGGAAGTTCTTTATTCAGGACATTAGTCAAATTATTAATAGTAGTTATTTTTTTTATTTTGGCTATTTTTTTAATAGAGAAAATAAATTTTCCTAGCCCAGAAAAAAAATACAACATTGACATTACAAATGATATTAAAAAACTTTAGTAAATTTTTTAGTTTATTAATTATTATTTTTTTTAATACCCAAATTCATAGCGATGAGAAAATAGATATATGGAAAAATCAAAATCTTAAAAAAAATAATAATCTAGAAAAATCTACAGACAATTCGACTACAAATGCAGATAAAGGTTTTAGCTTTTTAAAGAAAACAGAAAAAAATCAAAAAATTCAAATTACTGGTGAACCTATTGAAACTTTTGAGGAAGCCAAAGTATTTGGTTTATTCGATCCTGAAGATTATAATTTTAATTTAAACATGTGGTCAAATACTAATGCTGAAGATGTTAGGGCAAGCATTAAGAGGTTGAAGAAGATTAAGCTATCAAAAACTTCAAACGATATATTGGAAAATATTTTACTTTCATTCTCTTATCCACCAATTGGAATGAATGAAAAAGAATTTGCGCAATTAAAGATTAATTGGTTAATTGAAAATGACAGAATAGATTTAATCGAAAGTTTTTTAAAACAAAATAAAGATTTTGAGGGCAAAGAAAGAGCCGTACAATATCTTGTAGACCAAAATATTTCGGAGGCTAATATCAAGGAGGGGTGTGAAAAGATTAAATTCATTGACAGTACAATTAGAGACTCCTATCTTGAAAAATTTAAGATATATTGTCTTGTTTTTAATAAAAAAGACTCTCAGGCTCGTCTACTACTTGATTTATTAAGAGAACAAAATCAGTCTGATAAATTTTTTGATGATAAAATAAATTTTTTACTTAAAATTTCAGAAAAAACTACGAATAAAATAAACGAAAAAAATTTACTTAATTTCTATCTTTCAAGTGTAACAATTAAAGATTTTAAGTATAAACCTACAAAGCAAACCAATAAAGAAATTTGGAAATATTTGAGTGCGGCTAATCTAATTAATATTGAGGATTTAACAGATAAAAAAGAAATTAAAGAATTAGAACTCGCTGCTAACAATGGCCAGATTAATCCAAGCATCATATTTAATATCTATAAACAGGTCCCTTTTAATTTAACCACGCTAATTAATGCTAAAAATCTTTATCAGACACTAGATTCAAGTGAGGCAAGATCATTAATTTATCAAAAATACCTTTTAGCAGAAGATACTAAGACACAGGTAGAATATCTTTTTTTATTAGATGACTTATTTAAAAAAGATAGGTTAACTGGAGTTTTCTCAAAAGATCTAAGTAATAATTTGCAGAAGATAGGAATTGAAAACGTTCCAAAAAAGTATAAAGAAATCGTTGAGTCCAGAATTGAGAGAGATGAAAAGTTTGTTTTAGGAAAAGTAAAATACAATGATAAAGTTTTACATCAATCGAAAATAATGAAATTTTATCTAGAAGATGAGGAAGAAAAAAAAATCCAAAAAGAAATTAATAAAACTTTCAAAAAAATTAATAAAAACAAAAAATATTTTTTTTCAGCAAAAGATTTAGCTTTAGTTGATGCTCTCACTACAGATGGGTTTAATATCCCAAATAATTTCGATACAGAAGGACTCGCCGCCAAATATGATGTACCAAAAAATTTATTGTCTCTAATTGAAAAAAAACAAAATGCTTTTCTAGCATTAAAAATAGTTGAGATTATAGGAGAGGATGAACCATATCAATTAGATCCAGAAACTATTTACTTTATCACAAGTCTATTAAACAAAATGGATTTAATTAAAATTAGAAATAAAGTATTAATATCGGCTCTACCTCAAAGAGTTTAATTAGAATATAATAATTAAAAAATGTCTAAGAGAAAAATTGTAATAGAACCTGATCCTATTTTAAGAAAAAAGAGCGACTCAATAGAAAAAGTGGATCAAAATTTGAGAAAACTATTAGATGATATGCTGGAGACTATGTACGCAGCACCAGGCATTGGTCTGGCGGCAATTCAGATTGGAATTCCAAAAAGAGCGATTGTTATTGATGTAACAAAAGACGATAATAAGAAAAATCCGTTTTATCTCATTAATCCTGAAATAACCTTCACTTCAAAAAATACATCAGTTTATGAAGAGGGTTGTCTATCTCTTCCAGGTCATTTTGCAGAAATTGAAAGACCTTCAGAGTGTCATTTAAATTATGTTGATTACGAAGGTAAGCAAAAAAAATTGAAAGCAAAGGGTCTTCTAGCAACCTGCATCCAACACGAGGTTGACCATCTTAATGGCGTTCTATTTATTGATTACTTATCTAAAATTAAAAAGGATATGATTATTAAGAAATTAATAAAATATAAAAAAGAAGTTAGTAAAATTATTTTATAAAATTAATGGCATTAAAGATTATATTTATGGGAACACCTGATTTCGCTGTTCCTATTTTACGTTCAATTAAAAATTCAGGACACAATATATTAAGTGTTTATACTCAAACCCCTAAAAGAAAAAATAGAGGCCAAAAAGAGGGTTTAACGCCTGTTCATGAATTCTCAAAACAAAATAATTTTAAAGTAAGACATCCAGAAAAATTAAACACTGATGAAGAATTTGAATTTTTTAAAAAAACAAAACCAGATATCGTAGTTGTTGTAGCTTATGGAAAAATTTTACCTAAAAAATTATTAAATATTCAAGATGTAAAATTCATAAATGTACATGCTTCTTTGTTACCTAAATGGAGGGGGGCAGCACCAATACAAAGATCAATTATGAATTTGGATAAAGAGACAGGAATATCAATAATGAAGATTGTGTCAAAGTTAGATGCTGGCCCAGTTATGATGAAATCAAAAATTAATTTATCAAAGGATGATAATTATGAGAGTGTCAACAAAAAATTGTCAATTTTAGGAGCCAATATGATTGTTGAATCTTTAAAATTGATAGAGCAAAATAAATCTAAATTTGTTGAGCAAGATGAAAATCTTGCTTCCTATGCTCAAAAAATTAATAAGTCAGAAGCTGAAATAAATTGGAATGAAAAAGCAAAAAAAATTATAGCAAAAATAAATGCCTTTTATCCCTCTCCAGGTTCTTGGTTTAAACATAATGGTAGTAGAGTCAAAATTACAAAAGCCCAAGAAAGAAGACTCGAAGGGAAACCAGGTGAAATTCTTAAAGAAAATTTTACTATTGCTTGTCAAGAAAACTCTATTGAAATTTTAGAACTCCAGAAGGAAGGAAAGAAAAAAATGAAAACTTCTGAATATTTGAAAGGTAATAAATTAGAAATAGGCTCAAACGTTGGAAAAAATTTATAATTATTTGTTGAAAGTAGAATATGACGGGACCGGTTATTCTGGGTGGCAGTATCAAAAAAACAGTAAATCTATTCAAGAAAACATTGAAAAGGCATTAAGTAAAATTTTAAAATTAAAAATAAAAATTATTGGAGCTGGAAGAACTGACAAAGGAGTTCATGCATTCGGTCAATATGCAAATTTTAAAATTGATAAAAAAATTGAAAACAAAAAAAGATTTTTAAATTCTCTAAATTTTTTTTTAAGAAATAACTTAATATCAATTATTTCAATAAATAGGAAAAATTCTATTTTTCACTCTAGATTTAACGCTAAAGAAAGAATTTATGAGTACAAAATAATTAATAGAGAGGGATCGCTATCTTTAAATAAAAGCAAGGCATGGCATGTGAAAACAAAACTAAATATTAGTCTTTTAAAGAAGGGAGCAAAAGTTTTAGAAGGTAAACATGATTTTTCAACATTTAGAGCCTCATCCTGTTCAGCGAAATCTCCTATCAAGAAAATGAACTCTGTGAAGGTAAGCAAAAAAGGTGATCAAATTATTTTAATTTTTAAATCTAAATCATTTTTACAAAATCAGGTAAGGTCAATGGTGGGATCTTTAAAATATTTATCTTCTGGTAAATGGTCTTTAAAAGAATTTAAAAAAATATTTTTTTCAAAAAATAGATCTTATTGTGCTCCTCCTGCTCCTGCATGCGGTTTATATTTACGAAATATAAAATACTAAAAATTTTTAAGTCCATATTTTTTTAAAGAATTTATTGAGATAAAAAATAAAGAAAAGAAGTTTTCAAAAAAATTGAATTTATTATATTCTTTATTTATCCTCCAAATCCAATAAAAGTTTTTTAGACTACTACTTTGAAGAGAATTTTTTCTTATTCGATATTTTGTTAAGAAATCATCCAAACAATATGCGTTACAAATTTTTAAAATTTTGCATTTAAAAAAATAATCTTCGCAAATTTCTGAATTTGTAAATTCTATATTTTTTAATATGTTTCTTTTGACAATCATTGTACTTGTACATATCGAAGTATCATTAACGAATTTTTTAAAATCATATTCTTTTGCAGGTGTAATGAATCTTATTTTTTTCCCAAAAGTTTCGTAATTAGTATACGTGAATAAATAATTGTTATTTTCCATAAATCTTAATTGTTTTTCTAATTTATCCTTTTTCCATATATCGTCAGAGTCAATAAAAGCTAGATAAGAAGATTTAGATTTTTTTATAGCGTAATTCCTACAATAACCTGCACCTTTATTTTTTTTTAGCCAAAAAATCTTTATTTTTTTATTTTTTGAAAATTTCTTAATTATTGTTTTTGTTTTTTTGTCTGAACAATCATCGACTATTATCAGCTTCCAGTTTTTAAAAGTTTGATCAATAATACTTTTAATAGTCTCTTTAATACTATCAGAACTATTAAAGTTAGGTAAAATTATATCTATTTTTATTTTCTTTTCTTTTTTATTCGCCATCTGGAACCTTGTCTAACAATATACCCTGCGCAACTCTTAGCACCACATTTACAAGGGTAAGCTTTATAATCATCGTCATAACTAAAACCATAATCATAAGATAATTCTTCGCCTTTTTTTATATTTTTCATTGCGTAAACCCAAATTTTTAATCCAAAGCCAAAAACTTCACAATTTGGATCACAAGAGTGATTAATAAGCCTAGCAGTATTAAACTTAAAATCTCCATCAAGATCGTACTTTTTATTTATATTAAAAAGGTAAATAGCTTTTCCATTATCAAATTTTGGACTTACTTCACTTTGCTTCACTGAGATAATTTTTCCTTTATATTCAATTATCCTAGTTCCTTTTTTAATGTTTTGATTGGCGTATAAGCCATTATTATCAATCTTAGATTTTTTAATTTTATATAATTTCACTTAAAATACTCGACTAAAATATTATTATATATTTTTGTAAGTTTTTTTAAGTCCGTTAATGAAACACACTCATCTACCTTATGCATAGTTTTATTTACCAATCCAAACTCTAGACAAGGCGAAATTTTTTTGATAAATCTTGCATCTGAGGTACCTCCGGTTGTAGATAATTTTGGGTTAATTCTTGTAATCTTTTTAATAATATTTTTTGCCATAAATATAGTTTTTCCTGGCTTTGTAAAAAAGGCATCTCCGTTGGCCATATAATCAATTTTGAAATTACATTTATTTTTTTTACAAACTTTTTTCACAATCGAGTTTATCTTTTTTTTTAAAGAGCCAGATGTATGCAAATTATTGTATCTAATATTGAACTGAGCCTTTGCTCTGGCCGGGATGACGTTATGAGCAGTATTATCTACATTTATTGATGTAAATTCTAAGTTAGATGGCTGAAAATTTTTATTCCCTTTATCAAGTCTATTTTCTTTTAGTTTTTTACATATAGATACCATAGTATTTATGGGATTATTTGAAAGATGTGGGTATGCTATGTGTCCTTGAGTACCAGTGATTTCAATTTTTCCTGAAAGACTTCCTCTTCTCCCAATTTTTATCATTTCCCCAAGTTTGTTAGGGTTGGTAGGTTCTCCTACGATACAAAAATTAATTTTCTCTTTTCTTTTTTTTAAATATTCTACAACTTTTTTTGTACCATTAATTGCATATCCCTCTTCATCACCAGTAATTAAAAAACTAATTGAACCCTTAAATTTTTGGTTTTTTTGTAAAAAATTACTCACCGCTGCTACAAAGCATGCTATCGAGCTTTTCATATCGTTAGCGCCTCTGCCAATTAAATAATTTTTTTTAATAGAAGGTTTAAATGGATTGGTAGTCCAGTCTTTTAAATTTCCGGGTGGTACTACATCGGTATGTCCAGCATAGCATAGGTTTGGTCCTTTTTTACCTATTTTTGCGTAAAGATTTTTTATTGGTTTACTTTTTTTGTCTTTGAACTCTAGTATTTTACAAGTAAAGCCAAGTTTTTCTAATTTTTTACTTAGAAATTTTATTGCCCCAGCATCTTTAGGAGTAATACTTGGAAATCTTATTAAATCTTTTGACAACTGCAATTCGTTAATTTTTATCATTAGTCTCTAAGTAAATCATTAATAGAAGTTTTACTTCTAGTTTTCTCATCAACTTTTTTAACTATAACCGCACAATACAATGAAGGTCCGCTAGGACTCGACTTATTGGGTAGGCTCCCAGGAACTACAACAGAATATGCTGGAACTTTACCATAATGTATTTCCCCAGAGTTCCTATCAACTATTTTTGTGGATGCTCCAATGTAAACTCCCATAGACAAAACTGCTCCTTCCTCTACTAAAACACCTTCTGCGATTTCTGACCGAGCACCAATAAAACAATTGTCTTCAATAATAACTGGACCAGCTTGAAGTGGTTCAAGAACTCCTCCAATACCTGCTCCTCCCGAAATATGACAATTTTTTCCAACTTGCGCGCAAGAACCAACAGAAGCCCAAGTGTCAATCATTGTACCTTCGTCGACATAAGCTCCTAGATTAACAAAACTTGGCATCAAAACTACATTTTTAGCGATGTATGCTCCTTTTCTGACAACTCCATTGGGAACATGTCGGTATCCTGCTTGTTTCCAATCCTTCTCTTTCCATTTAACTGTCTTTCCAGGTACTTTATCATACCAGGTAGTGTAAGGACCTTTCATCATCTTCATCTTATTAATTCTAAAACTCAACAATATAGCTTTTTTAATCCATTGATTTACAAACCAATTACCATTTTGCTTATTTGCTACCCTTATTTTTCCACTATCAACTAAATTAATTGTTTCATTAATAGCTTTAACCAATTTTTTATCTGACTTTGGACCGATTTTTTCTTTTTTTTCAAAACTCTCGTTAATTATTTTTTCAAGTTTACTGTAACTCATTAATCTCCTTTAAAAACTTTGCTAAGTTGTCAGTCTTATAATTTATGAATTCCGAGTCTGAATATTTTGCTGCCCATGGTTCATTATTTTTAATCCAAACAGTTTTCATGCCTAGTTCGTATGCTGGTTTTAAATTTCTTGCTATATCTTCAAAGAATATACAATATTGTGGCTCAATTTTGTATTTTTCTACTAATTTTTTGTAGGGCTCTATAGAAGGCTTTGGAATAAATTCACAATCTCTAATATCAAAAATCCCATCAAAAAGCTTATCTATTCCAATTCTTTTCGTTACATTCAGAGCATGAGCTCTAGATCCATTTGTAAATATTATTTTTTTTCCATCTAATTTTTTAATCTCAACTTCTAAATCTTTATCTTTACCCAAAAAACTAAGATCTACATCATGAACAAATTCTAAAAATTCATCCGCGTCAATTTTATGGTTCTTTATCATACCATTTAAAGTTGTATTATATTCTTGAAAGTAGTTTTTTTGGATTTTTCTAGCCTCTTCAAGTCTAATGTTTAATTTATCAGAGATAAATTTTGACATCTTTTTATCTACTTGATCAAAGACTTTAGTGGCTCCATCATAGAGAGTGTTATCCAAATCAAACAACCAAAATTTTATATTTGTTAAGTCTTTCATTCCCTAATTAATGTTCCAGATCCTTTATCAGAAAAAATTTCGTGTAAAACTGAGTGAGGTTTTCTCCCGTCAAGAATTACTACACCTCTAACTCCATTTTGGACAGCATCAACACAATTTTCTATTTTGGGAATCATGCCACCTTGAACGACTTTCCATTTAATAAGATTTTCAAGATCAAAAGGTTTAATTTCTGATATTAAATTTTTCCGATCATCATATACACCTTCAACATTCGTCATCAGTATTAATCTTCTAGATTTTAATTTTTTTGCAATAGCACTTGCAGCTGTGTCACCATTAATATTGTATATTTGGTTATTATGTCCTAAACCTAAAGGAGCTATAATTGGAATTCTATTTTCATTTAGCGCTTCTTCAATTAAAATTTCGTTTATTTTATTTGGTATACCAACAAATCCCAGTTCCTCTCTTTCAGGTTTAACCTCTATAATGTTTTCTGTCTTGCTATGAAAAGAAGCTGCCTCAGATCCTAATTTTTTGAGAGAGCTGACTATATCTTTATTAAATTCAATTAATACTTCCTCTACAGTATCAATAATGTTTTTATCTGTTACTCTTAAGCCATTAATAAATTTTGATACAATTTTTTTCTTGTCTAACTCTCTTTTAATTCTTGGTCCGCCACCATGAACAACTATAATAGATAGTCCCAATTTGTTTAGAACGTTTATATCAGATATAAAATTGTTAAAGACATTTCTATCTATAAGAACATTCCCGCCATATTTAATTACAATTTTTTCATTTTTATATTTTTTTATATATTTTTGAACAACGTTTATATCTGGAGCTTTCTCAGGCCAAAATTTTTTTATCTCATCTAGAGAAACATTTTTCGACATTTAATTTGTTTTTACGGTCGTTTTTTTAACAATTACATATTGTTGAGCGATTGTAAGAATATTATTTATTGTCCAATAAACAACTAAACCAGACGGGAAAGACGCAAGAATAATTGTTAGAAATAATGGAAAGAATGCAAATATTTTTGCTTGAATTGGATCAGCAGGCGCTGGATTTAATTTTTGTTGAACCCACATTGAGGCCCCCATTAAAATTGGCCAAATTCCAATTATCATAAAGCCTGGAGGGTCCCAAGGTATTAAGCCAAATAAATTAAATAATGTAGTTGGATCTTGAGCTGATAAATCTTTTATCCAACCAAAAAATGGCTGATGTCTCATTTCCAGAGAAATAAAGAGCATCTTGTATATTGCAAAAAAGAAAGGTATTTGAATCAATACAGGTAAGCATCCTGATGCAGGATTAATCTTTTCTTTTCTGTACAAAGCCATCATCTCTTGCTGTAATTTAACTTTATCATCTTTATGCAGCTCTTTAAGTCTCATCATCTCTGGCTGAACTGCCTTCATTTTTGCCATAGATCTAAATGAGAAATTAGCTAAAGGGAAGAAAATTAGTCTTATTGCTATAGTTAATAAAACGATAGCCGTTCCAAAATTTCCAGAAATTTTAAATAAATAATCTATTATAAAAAATAAGGGTTTAGTGAAGAAATAGAACCAACCCCAATCAATAACTAAGTCAAATTTTTTAATATTTTGATTTGCTGCATAACTATCAATTGTTTCAACCTCTTTAGCGGCAACAAATAATCTTAATTCATTTATTCCAGAAGATGATTTGTTAATTGTCGTAGGTTTATTAATTATATAATTTGCTTTAAAGCCGTCTTCATAAAGAAAAGTAGATTTAAAATTTTTACCCGTCTCTGGAACGAAAGCAGTCATCCAGTATTTGTCTGTAATTCCAAGCCAACCTTCATTAGACTCTCTTACAATCTTCTTCTCTTGAACATCGTCATAATCGTCCTCCTTTAACTCATCATCAAATACTCCAATAAATCCCTCATGTTGAATATAAAAATTTTGAATATCATCTGGGATTTTATTTCTTGTCATTTGAGCGTACGGAAATAAATCTATTGATGAATTAGAATTATTTTTTACCAGCTGGGATATCCTAAATAAATATTTATCGTCTAACTCAATCCTTTTTTCAAAGGTCACCCCTTCTTTATTGTCCCACTGTAAAATTACCGGAGATGTATTACTTAAAATATTATTTCCTTTCACTTTCCATAAAGAGTCTTTAGTTGGAACTTTGATTTTATTTCCAATACTTGTCCATCCTGTTTCTATATAAAAACCATTTTCAGTATTTGCAGGATTTAAAAAAATAATATTTTTTCCGTCTTCAACCTTTTGTTTATGCTTTTTAAAAGATATATCGTCAATTAGAGCACCCTGTAAATTTATTGAACCTGATATACTTTCATTTTCAATTTCTACTCTCTTACTATTACTTATAGACTCTTCTCTTGTAAGTTTTTTAACTATTTGTGGTTGGCTAATTGTAGGAGCAATAGAGTTTTGCTCAACTTTTCTTTCAACATCTTGATTTTTTTTTTGATCTATAGGTTTTCTAGGTGTTTCAAAAAAGGCGCCCCAAAAAAGCAAAACAGACATCGAAAGAGCGATTGCTACAAAAACATTTTTATTATCCATTTTTACTTTCCTTTTTACTTGCGTCTGAAACGAAGTCTAAACCTTCGCCACCGCCTAAACTTTTAATTGGATGACATTTTAAAATTCTTTTAAATCCCAGTTTTAAACCTCTAGTAAGACTTTGGGTCGTAAGAGCTTCAATAAAATATTCTGAACAAGTCGGTAAAAATCTACATTTATTTCCTAGTAATGGTGAAATAAAATATTGATATGTTTTAATTATAAATATAAGAATTTTTTTCATTTTATTTTTTTAATTTATTAAAACTTTTCTCCATCAATGGCAAAAGCACGTCTTGTTTTTGAGCATAAGCATTAGATTTACCGAAAACTATATAAGTGTAATCCTTATTAATTGCACCTCTTTTTTTTAGTAATTTTTGAACTATTGCTTTTAATTTTCTTCTTATTTTGTTTCTTTTTACCGCATTTCCAATTTTTTTTTTCATTACAAAACTTATAAGCAAATTTGTTTTATATTTTGGTTTAAAAAAATTTTTTGCTGCGAAAATAGAAAAATAATCAGTATGAACTTTTTTTTCTTTTAGAGCCTTTTTGAATTGGTTGCTTTTTTTTAAACTTTCAAGCATACCCATTGAATTTAAGTTGATAGAGTTTTTCTTCCCTTAGCTCGCCTTCGTGCAATAAGTTGTCTTCCAGCCTTAGTTGCCATTCTGGACCTAAAACCATGTCTTCTTTTTCTAACTAAATTGCTAGGTTGATACGTTCTTTTCATAAATATTTAAAGGTATATATTTTAAATGTAGTCTATTGTACAGGTAAATTATGAGTAAAAATTTGAAAATATTTTTGGGAGTTTCTTACTTATTGATATTGTTTTTTTTCCTATATTTCATTTTTACAGCTATTGAGATTAACAGACTTGATGATTTCGCTTACTATAAAAAAATTCAGACAAATTTAGAAACTTATATAAGCAAAAATATTATAATCAATGTAATTTACTTTTTTATTTTTGCAATCATTTGGGTCACACTGCTAGGTTTTGGCTCACCTATTTTAATAATATCAGGAATATTATTTGGAAAAATAATTGGTACATTAGTTTCAGTTATCTCAATTTCGATCGGAGCCTTATTATTATATTCAATTGGCAATTTCTTCTTTAGAGATCTCGTTAAATCAATTTTAGAAAAAAAATTTAATAAATATATTCAATTATTTCAGAAAAATGAATTCTTCTATTTTTTTATATACAGGTTCATAGGTGGACTTGGAGTTCCATTTGGTTTGCAAAATTTAATTCCAATTTTATTCGGAATGAAAAAGATTAATTATTTTTTAGCTAGTTTTTTTGGATTTATACCCGGCTTTTTTATAATTAATACAATTGGAGCTGGATTGAATACATATATTTCACAAGCTGATAGTTTCAGTATTATTGATTTTATTTTTACTCCTCAGATTTACTTACCAATACTTATGTTCTCTGCATTGATGTTTTTTTCGATAATTATAAAAAAAAAATTTTTTGATGATACAAACTAATAAAAATATTTTGTCTGAGGATTTAAGTCCTTATCTTAAACAACACAAAGATAACCCTGTTCATTGGCAAACTTGGTCTAAAGATTGTATGGAATTTGCTAAAATTAATAAAAAGCCAATTCTACTAAGCATTGGGTATGCTAGCTGTCATTGGTGTCACGTTATGGCTCATGAAAGTTTTGAGGATAATGAAACCGCGAAGTTAATGAATGAATTATTTGTAAATGTTAAAGTAGATAGAGAAGAAAGGCCTGATTTAGATTTTATTTTTCAAAGTTCATTTCAACTATTTAATCAGACAGGAGGTGGTTGGCCTTTAACAATGTTTTTGGATGAAAATGGAGTTCCTTTCATGGGAGGTACTTACTTCCCAAAAGAGCCAAAACACGGGTTACCATCTTTTAGAGAAATTCTTCAAAAAGTTTCAGATGCTTATAAAGATCAAAGAGAAAATATAATAAAACAAAAAAGTTTAATTATCAAAAATTTAGATCTAAAAAAAAATGCCGTTTTGAGTCAAGAACTCGAACCAATTATTGAAATGTCTTTAAATAATTTAGATACATTAAAAGGTGGTTACAAAGGTGCACCAAAATTTCCTACTTTTAATTTGTACGAAACTCTTCTCTATTTTTATAATAAATCTGGAGATAAAAAGTACTTAGAACCATTAGACCTAATAATAAAACAACTTTGCTCAAAAGGAATTTATGACCATGTTGATGGCGGCATTGCGCGATACACAGTAGATGAAGATTGGATAGTACCTCATTTTGAGAAAATGTTATACGACAACTCACAGTTTGTATTACTATTATCTAAGTATTGTAAGATAAATTCACAATTTTATTTCAAAGAAAAATTAGATCAAACAATTCAGTTTTTAATTAATAATTTTAGAAATAAAGAAGGCTTTTTAGGCTCAGCTTATGATGCTGATAGCGATGGAGAAGAAGGGAAATACTATGTTTTTTCTTACGAAGAAATTAAAGCAATAGAGAATATTGATAAGTATTTTGAAATAAAACCTGAAGGAAATTGGGAAAATAAAATTATATTAGTAGAAAAAGAAAAACCAAATAAAAACATTTTAAAAAAACTTTCAGAAATAAGAGCGAGAAAAACTAAGCCATTTTTTGACGATAAGACGCAACTAGATTTAAACTGTTTAATGATAAGTGCTCTAGTTGCAGCTAATGAAATATTGCCTGAAAAAAAATACTTAAAATTAGCTGAAGAGCTTTTTTCGAAAATTGAAAAAAAATATATTAAAAATAAAATTTACCACAGCTATTCTAAAAATATAGTTTTTATTGAAGACTATGCTTTTCTTATAAATTCACTAATTGATCTTTCTGATAAAACAATGAATTTTAAATACAATGATTTAGCCAAAAAACTATCATACGAAGCGATAAAAAAATTCTATTTAAATGATAAAAATATTTTTCAGAAAAACCCTAAAACAAATGACGATGTTTTTTTTAGACCTATTGATATAAGTGACAATACTATTCCAAATGGCAATGCAATAATGCTTATTAACTTAATAAGATTAGGCATGATGGAAGAAGCAAAAAAATTATCAGAAAGTTTAAATGGATATCTGAATATTTATAAAAATCACATGATGACCTCTTTAAGAGCTATTGATTTTTTTAATAATATAAATACGGGAAAAAACTGCAACCAAGAAGGTTGTAAAATAGATGCTTAAAAATTAATTGTTTAATTTCGTTGGTTTTAGTAATTCTATGGAATTATGGATTTCCACAAGCTACACCCTTTGAAGATGTTGTAGTTGCCGTATTTTGGTCGATTTTGTTTATAATTATTCAATTGCTACAATCAAGATACTTGAAAAAAAGTAGCTCAAGAAGTAAATTTGGCGAAGAATGAAGGAGTGCTTGCTATGGGAATTCACTACGATTACAAATCAACACGCGGTGATAAAGCTATGAAAAAAGAGGCCAAGCGGAAAGCACGTATTGAGCAGAGAAGAGCTAGGCGATCAAGCAATCCTAAAGACACAGAGCATGACCCAATGCACGACATTAATAAGCCTATTACTCTTGAGGATTTAACAAATCCAGACAAAAATTAATAATCTAATGAAATCTTTTGTTAAAAAAGATTTATTATTAAATAAACGTGAAGCTGCTTTAAAAAAAAATTTAAAAAAAAGAAAAAACCATAAATTATTAACAAAAAAAAAGAATGCCAGTACTTTCAGACAAGTGGATTAAAAAGACAGTTCAAACAAAAGGTATGATCAAACCTTTCATTAGCAAACAAATCAGAAAAGGAAAAATTTCTTTCGGATTATCCTCTTATGGGTATGATGCAAGAGTTTCTAATGAATTTAAAATATTTACTAATGTAAATTCTGGCATAGTTGACCCGAAAATATTTAAAAAAGAGAGTTTTGTGACAAAAAAAGGAAAAGAATGTATTATCCCACCTAATTCTTTTGCGCTGGCCAGGACTATTGAATATTTTAAAATTCCAGAAAATATTATGGTAATTTGCTTAGGCAAGTCAACATACGCTAGATGTGGGATAATTGTAAACGTTACTCCTTTAGAGCCAGGATGGGAAGGGCACGTTACCTTAGAATTTTCCAATACAACTCCTCTACCTGCAAAAATCTATGCTAATGAAGGTGTAGCTCAATTTGTATTTTTAAAAGGAAATGAAAAACCTGAAGTTTCATATGCAAAAAGAAAAGGAAAATATATGAAACAAAAAGGCGTAACTCTACCTAAGGTATAAACTTTCTTTAATGCAAAAACTTTTAATTAAAGGAAAAAAAGATCTATCTGGTAGTATTTCAATATCTGGATCTAAAAATGCAACTTTGCCAATTTTAGCAGCATCAATACTTGCAAAAAAAGTTAAGCTTACAAATGTTCCCTTAGTTAAAGATATTTTTACTATGCTTGAATTATTAAAATTTATAGGAATCAATATTAAAATAAATAAAAAAAAAAAATTTATTCAAATAGAAAACACTAATAAAAAAATAAACACATTAGCTCCATACAGACTAGTAAAAACAATGAGAGCTGGAGTTTTGGTATTAGGACCATTGTTAGCTAGGTATAAAAAAGCCAAGGTTTCATTGCCTGGAGGATGTGCTATTGGAACTCGACCAGTCGATATACACTTATTCGCCTTAAAAAAATTTGGTGCAAAAATAAAAATAAGAGATGGATATATAATTGCAGAGGCTAAAAATGGTCTGATTGGTAATTATATAAGATTTCCATCTGTTTCTGTTGGAGCAACAGAAAATGCATTAATCGCTGCTTGTGGCGTTGAAGGTAAAACCGTACTATCAAATTGCGCTATCGAACCAGAAATTTTAGATTTAATTTCATTTTTAAAAAAATTAGGAATTTCTATTAAAATTTATAGACGGAAAATAATTATTAATGGTAAAAAAACTGTAAAAGAAAAAATTAGCCACAAAGTAATTTTTGATAGGATTGAAACAGGC
The DNA here is from genome assembly GCA_902535505.1 of uncultured Pelagibacteraceae bacterium. Classification (GTDB taxonomy): domain Bacteria; phylum Pseudomonadota; class Alphaproteobacteria; order Pelagibacterales; family Pelagibacteraceae; genus Pelagilacustribacter. Next base: position 92,979 of record CACATS010000001.1, read on the forward strand.
ACTTATTTAATTGCCGGAGCGCTAATAGGCAAAAAAATTATCGTTAAAAACGTATTGCCTGCCATTATTAAAAACGAAATTCAAATTTTAAAGAAGATAGGTGTAAAAATTACTGCTAAAAAAAATTCTATTACAATTATAAAATCAAAAAATTTAAAAAAAATTAATATCACAACACAACCATACCCAGGTTTCCCAACTGATCTACAGGCCCAATTAATGGTATTAATGACACAAACTAAAGGAGTATCCAAAATTAAAGAAAATATTTTTGAAAATAGATTTATGCATGTACCTGAGTTAAAAAGAATGGGAGCAAAAATAGAAATTCAAGATAAAATTGCTTATATATTTGGTCCTTCAAAGTTAACTGGCGCAGAAGTGATGGCAACAGATCTAAGAGCTTCTGTAAGCTTAGTTCTAGCAGGACTAATTGCTGATAATAGAACAATAGTGAATAGAATTTATCACCTGGATAGAGGGTATGAGTTTTTAGAAAATAAATTGAAAAAGTGTAAAGCCGTTATTAAAAGAATATAATGAAGCCTAAAAACCTGAAACTTATCGCAAGAACGGTAGAAGATTTGAGGGTTGTTTCAGCTCATTTACAAGATGCTATAGTAAATGTAAATGATATTGCAAACTTAAAAAAAAATAAAATTTTACTTATTCAGTTAAATAGGTTTATGTGGGAAGACGTTGAAAAAGGACTATTTAGAAAAAATAAGAGAATAAGAACAATTTTGAAATTTGAAAATGTAATAAACGTTAAATCAAAAAATATTAATCTAGCTGGTGAAGATAAATTTTTAGATTTTTTGACTATTGAAACTAATCAGATGATTGATAATAACTATGAAATGAAAATATTATTTGCTGGGGACTCAATAGTTAGAGTTACTGCAGAGGTTATTGAAGCAACTTTAGACGATCAAGGTGAAGCCTGGGATACAAAAAACAAACCAAAACATAAAGAAATCTAATGCTAAAATTTTTCAATGCTGATAAAAAAAATTCATTAAAAAAGTTAGAAGAAATTTTAAATTTAAGAAAAAATAAACAAAAAATTCAAACTTCTAAAGTAAGGCAAATAATATACAACGTAAAAAAAAGAGGCGACAATGCAGTAATTAGCTATGAAAAAAAATTCTCGAAAATTAAAACAAATTCAAATAAACTAAAATTTACTAAAAATGAGGTTGATCTTATTTCAAAAAAAGTGGATAAAAGACTTAAAAAAGCAATAGACTTAGCATTTTCGAGAATTAAGTTATTCCACTCAAAGCAAAAATTCTCATCTTTCAAATTTAAAGACAATCATAAAAATGAACTTTCATACAAATACACTCCAATTGAAAATGTGGGTGTTTATGTACCTGGTGGAACTGCTAGTTATCCTAGCACAGTCTTGATGAATTGTATTCCAGCTATGGTAGCCGGAGTAAAAAATATTTATCTTACAACTCCTGCTTTAAGTTCATCAATAAATCCAGCAATTGTATATGCAGCAAAAAAATGTGGTGTAAAAGAAATTTACAAAACCGGTGGAGCTCACTCGATTGCTGCTTTAACTTATGGAACTAAGAGTTTTAAAAAGGTTGATAAAATTGTCGGCCCAGGAAATGCTTTTGTTGCCTCAGCTAAGAAAGAAGTTTTTGGAGAAGTAGGCATCGATATGGTGGCAGGACCATCCGAAGTAAGTATAATTGCTGACAAAAATTCAAAGCCAGATTGGATAGCCTCAGACTTGATTGCTCAAGCAGAACACGATATTTTTGCCCAATCTATTTTAATTTCAAATGACAAAAATTTAATAAAGTTAGTTAATTTAAATTTAAAATTACAATTAACAAATTTACCTAAAAAAAACATAGCATCAAAAAGTCTAAGAAATTATGGATTAGCAATTTACACTAAAAATAAAAAGGCAATAACAAATGTAGTAAATATCATAGCGCCCGAACACTTAGAGATTAACTTTAATAAAAATAAAAAAATTTTGAAAAGTATTAAAAATGCCGGTTCTATTTTTATTGGAAAGTTTTCGCCAGAGGCGATGGGAGATTATATAGCAGGCCCCAACCATGTATTACCTACTTCAGGATCTGCAAAATTTTCCTCAGGTTTGTCAGTAAATGATTTTTTAAAAAGGCAGTCAGTAATAAAAATAACAAAATCAGGTATTGAAAGATTGGGACCATCAGTTATAAATTTAGCTAAGCATGAAAAGCTAGAGGGTCATGCAAATTCGATAAAAATTAGACTAAAAAAAAAAGGATAGATATTTGGCAAAACAGGAGACTTTAGAATTCAAAGGAAAGGTTACAGAATTGCTTCCAAATGCAATGTTTAGGGTAAAATTAGAAAATAATCATGAAATTTTGGCTCACACTGCTGGTAAACTTAGAAAGAATAGAATAAGAGTTCTAGCGGGTGATAATGTAATGGTTGAAATGACCCCATACGATTTGACTAAAGGAAGAATAACTTTTAGATTTTAGGCCTTGTAGCTCAGTAGTAGAGCAGTACCCTGAAAAGGTATGTGTCGTAAGTGCGATTCTTACCAAGGCCACCACCAAGCGATTAATGCACATCGAAAAAATACCAAAAATTTGATAGTTTTTTTTATGACAAAAAATATTGGATTAGTTTGGTTGAAGGATGATTTTAGATTAAAAAAAAATCTAGCTTTAGTAGAAGCTACAAAAAACCATAATCAGGTAGTTGTATTTTATTTGTATAAAAAAAAGAAATTTGACTATCAAGAGGCTCAAAAGTGGTGGGTTTGCGAGTCTCTTCAAGAGTTCAAAAAAAAATTGATAAACTACAATATTAATCTTGAGGTAATTGCAATTGATACATACAAATCTTTTTTTGAAAAATTATTTCAAAAAAAAGAATTTTCAATTTATTGGAACAAGACTTATGAACCAAATTATTTAAGGTTTGATGAGTTTCTTAAAACTAATTTTGAAAAAAATCGGATTAAATACAGTATTTTTAAAGGTAATATTTTGAGTGAGTTTAATGAAGTGAAAAAAATTGACGGCTCCCCATTTAAAGTTTTTACTCCGTTTTGGAAAAATGCTGAAAAATATCACATAGAAAAAATTCCTAAAAAGGAAAAAAAAATATCGAAATGTTTAAAAAAAATATCTTTTTTTAAAAAAACAATTAACTATAAAGAAATTTATCCCAATAAACAGTGGTTTAAAAAATTTGAAAAATACTGGAATCCAAGTGAAGAGAATGCATTAAAAGAATTGAAAAATTTTATAGCCAAAAGAATTCAAAATTATTCTGATTTAAGAAATTTTCCGTATTTACTTGGAACATCGAAGCTATCTCCATACATCAAACACGGGCAATTACATGTTGAGACTATATGGGAAGAATGTAATAAGATTAAGCATAAAGGAGTAAATAAATTTTTAGCTGAAATAGGTTGGAGAGAGTTTAACCACTCTTTAATAAATTATTTCCCCCACATGCTTCATGGTAATTACTCTAAAAAATTTGATAAGTTTCCATGGATAAAAAATTCAAAACTTTTGACTGCTTGGAAAAAAGGGTTGACTGGCTATCCTATAGTTGATGCCGGCATGAGAGAACTTTATTCGACAGGCTGGATGCACAATAGAGTAAGAATGATAGTTGGATCTTTTCTAGTAAAACATTTATTAATTCATTGGATCGAAGGTGAAAAGCATTTCAGAAAATGTTTACTCGATTATAATGAAGCTAATAACATTTCTGGATGGCAATGGGTTGCAGGTTGCGGTGCAGATGCAGCACCTTACTTCAGAATCTTTAATCCAATTTTACAGGGTGAAAAATTTGATAAGGATGGTGATTACGTAAAAAAATGGATTCCAGAATTGAGAAAAGTTCCAAAAAAATTTATTCATAAACCATGGGAACTAAATGATGAAAATATCTTAACGCTAAATGAAGATTATCCTTCACCAGTAGTAAACCATGAGGAAGCTAGGTTGAGAGCTCTTGCTGCATTCAGAAAAATCTAGAACTATATATTACCATGACAGTGTTTAAATTTTTTTCCTGAACCACATGGACACTTTTCATTTCGACCAACTTTTTTAAAATCATCTTTTTTTTGGCCCTCAAATTTCTCTTTATTAGACGCTACAACAATATTTAAATTGAATAATAGTTTTATAACGTCAATTTTAATTTTTGACAGAAGTCCTTCAAAAAGAACAAAAGCCTCCTTTTTAAACTCCGACAACGGGTCTTTTTGACCATACTGTCTTAAGCCTATGACCTGTCTTAAATGCTCCAAATATTGCAGATGAGAACGCCAAGAAAAATCAATTATTTGAAGAAATATTTTTTTTTCAAGATTTTTATTTTGTTCTTCTCCTAGAATGTCAATTCTACTCATTTTCTTTTTGTCAAATAAGTTCCTCAATTCTTTGATAAATTCTGATTTTTCCTTTGAAGCTAATTGGATTAATTGCGTTTCAATCAAAGCATTACCTATTAAATTTTTAATTTGAGCCAGATACTTTTCATCTTTTGATTTTTGATAATTAATAAGAGAAATTTCTAAATCTTTGGCAATCTCTACAAAAAAATCTTTTAAAATTTCACCTACACTACTCTCCTTTAAAATATTTAATCTTTGAGAAAAAATAACTTGTCTTTGATCATTCATTACATCGTCAAATTTAATAAGAGTTTTTCTTATATCAAAATTTCTTGTCTCTACTTTTTTTTGCGCTCTTTCCATTGCTTTATTTATCCAAGGATGGTCAATGGACTCATTTTCCTTCAAACCAAGTTTTTTCAGCATTCCGTCAATAGAATCCCCTCCAAAAATTCTCATTAATTCATCTTGTAAACTAATAAAAAAAATCGTGGATCCAGGATCTCCTTGTCTTCCAGATCTACCTCTTAGCTGATTGTCAATTCTTCTACTTTCGTGTCTTTCTGTACCAATTATGCAAAGACCCCCTAAGTTTTTTACCGCTAACTCCTCTTTTTTGTGCTCGTTTAATTTTAATGCGCTAACTTCTTCAATAAAATCTTTATTCCCACCAAGTTTGATATCTGTTCCTCTACCCGCCATATTAGTTGCAATTGTAACCGCTCTTAACTTACCAGCCTCAGCAATAATTTTTGCCTCTTTTTCATGTTGTTTGGCGTTCAAAACATTATGACTAATACTTTTATTTTTTAAAAAATCAGAAATTTTTTCTGACTTTTCGATACTTGTAGTGCCTACTAAAACTGGCTGACCTTTAGAATTACATTCGATTATTTTTTTTGTAATAGCATTATATTTTTCTTTTTCTGTTCTAAAAATTTGATCATTAAAGTCTTTTCTCATCATTTTTTTATTAGTAGGTATCGCAACTACGTTTAACTTATAAATATCGTAAAATTCTTCCGACTCAGTCATAGCTGTACCCGTCATACCAGCTAGTTTTTTATAGAGTCTAAAATAATTTTGGTAAGTAATTGATGCTAGAGTTTGATTCTCCTCTTGAATTTCTACATTCTCTTTAGCCTCAATAGCCTGATGCAAACCATCAGAAAATCTCCTTCCTCCTAAAACTCTTCCAGTAAATTCATCAATTATTTGCACTTTTCCATCACTAATAATGTAATCAGTATCTTTTTTAAAAATTAAATTCGCTTTCAAAGCCTGATTTGTATGATGAACAAGATCTAAATTAGCTGGATCGTAAAAATTATTATTTTTTAGAATATTTTTTTGCAATGCAAGCTTTTCAATTTTGTCTACACCTGTGTCAGTAAGAACTACATTTTTATTTTTTTCATCCAATTCATAGTCATTTTTTTGTAAATTTTTGATAAATTCATTTGAAGTTGAATAAAGGGTAGTTTTGTCTTCTATTTTTCCTGAAATTATCAATGGAGTACGAGACTCATCAATAAGTATACTATCAACTTCGTCTACTATACAAAAATTATGACCTCGTTGAACCAAATCATTAAGCTCATATTTCATATTATCTCTCAAATAATCAAAACCTAGTTCGTTGTTTGTGGCATAAGTAATATCACAGGCATAATTTTTTTTTCTCTCATCATCGTCTAAATTATTTGTAATACAACCTGTTGACACCCCCAGATAATTAAAAACTTTTCCCATCCAAGCTGAGTCTCTTAAAGCCAAATAGTCATTGACTGTAACAATATGAACACCTTTTCCAGTAAGTGAATTTAAGTATGCAGGTAAAGTTGATACCAAAGTTTTTCCTTCTCCGGTTTTCATCTCAGCTATTTTACCATTGTGAAGTATAAGCCCTCCTGAAAGCTGAACATCATAATGACGTTCACCTAAAGTCCTTTTTGCAGCCTCTCTTACTAATGCAAATGTCTCAGGAATAATTTCATTTAATTTTAAAGAGCCATTTTGAGCTCTTTTTTTAAAATTTGCAGTTTTCTCTTTAAAATCACTTTCGGTAAAAGACTTTATTTCTTTCTCTTTGCTATTAATAGCTAGAATAATATTTTGAATTCTGTCTAATTCTTGTTGATTAGAGCTTTTAAATATTTTACTAAAAGTCCTTGTAAATAAATTCATTATACTTCTATATATGTATTTATAATTTATATTAAATAGTAATTATGACAATAAACATTAAAAATTTTCTCAAAGATAAAACAAAATTATCAAAAATGGGAGAGTTTCAGAATTTAAAGCAAATTGACGGTTTAGAAATGTCTTCAATATCTGCTGATTTATATGGCGATGGAAGAGATGACCTTGCTTTATTCTATTTTAGCAAAGGTGCTAATTATGCAAGCTTAACAACAACCAATAGCATAACTTCCGAGTTTATCCCATGGAATAACAGTTCCCATAAAAAGATAATAAAAGGTCTGTTAGTCAATACAAAAAATGCCAATACTTTTACTGGAAAGCAGGGGAAAGAGGGTATTGATATTTTAGCTAAAAACTTATCAAGAATTTTAACTATAAAGGAATCTAAATCAAAGAAAGGTACTAATGAAACTGTAAAAATTAAAGACTTAATATTTGCATCAACTGGAGTAATCGGTGAGGAGTTTCCTGCTGAAAAAATCAAAGATAGATTACAAGAATTAGCTGAGAGGTTAAGAGGGGAGCATAATAAAATGTATTGGCTTAAAATTGCCTCTGCAATAATGACCACAGATACTAAACCTAAGGTAGCCTCAGAGGAGATAATTGTAGGTGATGATCTAATAAGAATTTGTGGAATAGCAAAAGGATCTGGCATGATAGCTCCTAACTTAGCAACAATGCTGTCGTTTATTTTCACTAACGCAGACATCAATTCAAATTTACTAAAAACTCTTTTAAAAAGATCAGTTGCTAATTCATTTAATGCTATCACCGTAGATAGCGATCAATCAACCAATGATATGGTTTCAATTTTTTCAACTAGATCACTTAAAATTGGTCAAAACTTGTCTCTGAATGATAAGATAATTCAAAAGTTTGAAATAGCTCTTAAAAAATTATGTTTAAATTTAGCAAAGCAAGTAGTCGTAGATGGCGAGGGAGCAAAAAAGTTTATAACTATAAATGTGATAAACGCAAAATCTTTAGGTAGTGCAAAAAATATTGCATTTTCGATTGCAAATTCTCCTCTTTTTAAAACGGCTGTTGCTGGCGAGGATCCTAATTGGGGTAGAATAGCCATGGGAATAGGTAAATCTGGAGAATTAATAGATCAGAAAAAGCTTAAAATAAAAATTGGAAATTTTATTGTTGCTGAAAATGGAAAAATATCAGAAAGTTATGACGAAGAAAAACTTAAAGAATATATGCAATGGGACTCAATTGAAATTGAAGTGAACTTAAAATTAGGCAATGATGCATTTAAGTGTTTTACTTGTGACTTTACACATGATTATATTGATATTAATGCCGACTACAGAAACTAAATGATCAAATATAATCTTATTTGTGATAATGAGCATGAGTTTGAAAGTTGGTTTTCTGACTCATTGAAATTTGAAAAACTAAAAAAAAAAAAATTACTAGAGTGCATATATTGTTCTTCTAAAAGAATTGAAAAATCAATTATGTCGCCAATGATTTCAAATTCAAATAATTTAGACTTTCCCAATAATAAATTTGGAAGAGAACTCTTAAAAGAAAAGAAAAAGTTAAAGCAAATTAGAAAATATATAGAAAAGAATTATGAGTTTGTTGGAAAAAATTTTAGTAAAAAAGTTCGAGAAATTTATTATGATAAAAAAAGTAAAAAAACAATATATGGTACAACAACCTCTAAAGAGAGAGAGGAGTTAGCTGAGGAAGGAATAGATTTATTATCCATTCCATGGATAGGAAAAGACAATTAAATCTTTGAGCTGCAAATAATATAATTTACTGATAAATTATCAGATTTTTTCCATTTTTTATTTAAAGGATTAAATTCCAAACCTTTAACTTCTATAGTTTTAAAACTTGCAATTGATAACTTTTTTTCTAATTCTTCCGGCCTTATAAACTTGTTCCAGTCGTGAGTCCCAATCGGTAGCCATTTTAAAATGTATTCTGCGCCGATTATTGCTTTTATATATGAAACGACAGTCCGATTTAATGTTGCGGTGAACATTAAACCACCTTTTTTAAGTAATTTACTACATGAGTGTATGTAAAGCTCAACATCTTCTACATGCTCGATTATTTCCAAGTTTAAAATAATATCAAATTCTTCTTTTTCCTTTAGTCTTTCTGGAGAGGAATTTATATAATTGATCTTTAAATTATTTTCTTCAGAGTGAAGTTGAGCTACTTTAATATTTTTTTCTGATGCATCAATGCCAGTTACATTTGCCCCCAGTCTTGCCATAGGCTCACTGATTAAACCTCCACCACAACCAATGTCTAATATCTTTAATTCATTAAATGGATTTATTTTTTTATCTGATATTTTAAAATGTTTTTTAATCATTTGAGTTATGTATTCAATTCTAATAGGATTAAACATATGCAAAGGTTTAAATTTTCCATTAACATCCCACCACTCTTCAGCTAAACTTGAAAACTTTTGAATTTCCTCTTTATTTATAGTAGTCATATTAATAATTTATTTAAATTAATTACATTATAATCTTTTTTTATAATATAAAAACTCTGCAAATGGTTAAAAAAGTATTAAAGTTCGGTGGCACTTCAGTTGGATCGATAGATAGAATCCAACATGTTGCTAGCATTGTTAAAAAAGAGCATTTAGCTGGAAATAATGTAGTTGTAATTGTTTCAGCAATGGCAGGAAAAACTAATGAACTTATTAAACTTTCAAAAGAAATTTCTGACAAATTTTACAAAAGAGAGCTAGATGTTCTTTTATCTTCAGGAGAGCAAGTGACGAGTGCACTTCTTGCTGGCGCCTTAATAAAATTAAATATTAAAGCTAAATCATTTTTAAATTGGCAGATACCAATTTTGACAGAAGGAGAACATTCTAACGCGAGAATAATAAATATGAATGTTGAAAAAATTAATGAATTTTTGAATGAAAAAGGAGTTGTGGTTATTCCAGGTTTCCAGGGTATTTCAAAAAGTGCAGATATTACAACAATAGGAAGAGGAGGTTCCGACGCAACAGCTGTAGCTGTAGCAAAATTATTAAACACGGATACTTGTGAGATATATACTGATGTAGATGGAGTGTATTCTACAGATCCTAATAAAATTCCAGTAGCAAAAAAAATTGATAAAATTTCTTATGACGAAATGTTGGAATTGTCATCTCTTGGAGCAAAAGTAATGCAATCATCTGCTGTTCAAACCGCGATGATGTACGATATTCCTCTAGAAGTTAAATCAACTTTTACTGAAAGAAAAGGTACAAAAATTTTTAACCAAGAAAATATTGATTACACAAAAAGTGTTACAGGCGTAGCTTACTCAAAAGATGATGCAAAAATTACTCTAATTGGCGTAGAGGATAGACCAGGTGTTGCTGCCAATATTTTTGAACCTCTTAGTAAAGCACAGATAAATGTTGATATGGTAATACAAAATATTTCATCAGATCAAAAAACTACAGATGTTACATTTACTGTAAAAAGGGACGATGTAGATAAAACTAAAGAAATTTTAAAAGAAAAAAGTGAGATAAAATATAAAGACATTATTCATAATAATAAAGTTGCTAAAGTTTCTATTGTAGGAGCAGGAATGGTTTCTACTCCCGGTGTTA
>CACATS010000002.1 GCA_902535505.1 uncultured Pelagibacteraceae bacterium
AACTTTTTATGAAAAACTAGGGACTATTTATGATAAAACGCAAAGGCTAAGACAGTTGGCTGGTTTATTATCTGATGATTTTAATATTAATAAAGAAAAAGTTCAAGTTGCAGCTTCCATTTCTAAATCTGATTTATGTTCTGACCTAGTTGGAGAGTATCCAGAACTTCAAGGCGTAATGGGAAAATATTTTGCATTAGCACAAGGTTTTGATGAAGATGTTGCAAATTCAGTAAGCGATCATTATTTGCCAATAGGCCTTACTTCAGTAATACCCAAAAAACCTTTTAGCTATTCTATTTCAATTGTAGATAAAATAGATACGTTAGTAGGTTTTTTTGTCATTGATGAAAAACCTACAAGTTCAAAAGATCCTTTTGCTTTAAGACGGGCTGCAATTGGATTGCTTAGAATAATTATCGAAAATAAATTATCGTTTAAACTTAGAGATTTAATTAATTACGCCATAAGACTTTATCAAGAACAAGGTGTTATAATTATAAATGAGAAAACAGAAAATGAGGTTTTGAAATTTATAAAGGAAAGAATGCGAAACGTATTAAAATTGAAAAATATTCAAACTGATATTATTGAGGCATCTATTAGCTCTCATGCTGGAGATAATTTCTTAGCACTTTATAAAAAAACAATTTTAATGAATAAATATAAAAATAAAGGAATTGGTCTTAATGCTATAAGTTCGTATAAAAGAGCTTCAAATATTTTAGATAAAGCTGGAAAGGGCATTATTGGTAGACCCGATGCTGTATTATTTAGAAAAGATGAAGAAAAAATACTTCATGAAAAAATAAATGATATACGTAAAGCTTTTACAGTCAAAGATGATAATAAAGACTATGAAAGCTTGTTAATAAAGCTTTCTGATACTAAAGAAACTACAGATAATTTTTTTGAAAATGTGGTAGTAAATGATGAAAATCAAGATATTAAAAATAATCGATTAGAGTTGTTAAAAATGTTCTGTAATACATTTGATAATTTTATAGATTTTTCAAAATTAGAGGGATTGTAATGGCAAAAGTTATATTTAGCTTTGATGATAAATCTGCTAAAAAGTTAAAAAACAAAAAAAATATTTTGGGTGGAAAAGGAGCAAACCTTGGTGAGATGGGTAGATTAGGCTTACCCGTTCCTCCTGGATTTACTATTACTACTGAAGTTTGCGATTTATTTTATAAAAATAAAAAAAAATTACCCAGAAAAGTATTACAAAATATTGAGTCAGAACTAAAGAATATTGAAAAGAAAACTCAAAAAAAATTCGGTGATCTAAAAAATCCATTATTAGTATCAGTTAGATCAGGTGCTAGAATTTCAATGCCTGGGATGATGGATACAATTTTAAATCTTGGTCTTAATGACAGAACAGTTGAGTCGCTAAAAAAGAGAACTTCTAACGGACGATTTGCTAAAGATAGCTATAGAAGATTTATACAAATGTACAGTAATGTAGTTTTGGGGGTAGAGGGACATTTGTTTGAGGAACTAATTGATAATTACAAGTTAACTAAAGGAGTTTTATTAGACACAGATTTAGACGAGAGCGATTGGGATGGCTTAATCATTAATTTTAAAGAGTTAGTAAAAAAAGAAAAAAAAATTAATTTTCCTCAGGACGTTAAAGAGCAATTACTAGGAGCAATAAACGCAGTATTTTTATCTTGGAACAGTCAAAGAGCAAAAACTTATAGAAAATTAAATCAAATTCCAGATCATTGGGGAACAGCTGTAAATGTTCAAGCTATGGTTTTTGGAAATATGGGAGATGATTGTTCAACAGGTGTTGCCTTTACAAGAAATCCTTCGACAGGAGAAAATTCTTTCTTTGGAGAATTTCTAATTAATGCACAAGGTGAAGATGTTGTAGCGGGTACTAGAACTCCTCAATACATCACTAAAAAAGCAAAAAAAGATTCAGGATCTAAAGATCCTTCAATGGAAGAGGCTATGCCCAAAGTTTATAAAAAGCTTGCAAAGGTATTTCTTAAGCTTGAAAGGCATTATAAAGATATGCAAGATATTGAGTTTACAGTTGAAAATAATAAACTTTGGATGTTGCAAACTAGATCTGGAAAAAGAACAGCCAAAGCTGCAATTAAAATTGCAGTGGATATGGTTAGAGAGAAATTGATTTCAAAAAAAGAAGCAATCAAAAGAATTGATCCAAATACTTTAGATACTTTACTACATCCCACTTTAGACGAAAAAGTTGAGAAAGAGGTAATTGCTTCGGGATTACCGGCATCTCCAGGAGCTGCAAGTGGTAAAGTTGTTTTCACTGCTGATGAAGCAGAGAAATTAAACGGGATGATGCAAGATACAATATTAGTGAGGTTAGAAACCTCTCCAGAGGATATACATGGAATGCATGCAGCTAAAGGAATTCTCACTGCAAGAGGTGGCATGACTAGTCATGCTGCCGTTGTTGCAAGAGGAATGGGGAGACCATGTGTTTCGGGCTCAAGTGAAATTACAATCGATTATGAGTTAAAACAATTTAAAGCTGGAGACGTGATTATTAAAGAGGGAGATATTATTACTATAGATGGGGGAAGTGGAAAAGTAATGAAAGGATTAGTTCCGACTGTTCAACCTGAAATTTCTGGATACTTTTCTACAATAATGAAATGGGCTGATAAATTTAGAAAATTAAAAGTAAGAACAAATGCAGAAACAGAGATGGACAGTAAAACGGCTAGAGAGTTTGGCGCTGAAGGAATTGGCCTATGTAGAACTGAGCATATGTTTTTTGATGAAGAGAGAATTTTATCTGTTAGACAAATGATTTTATCTAAATCAAAAGAAGATAGAAACAGCGCGCTAGATAAACTTCAACCCCACCAAAAAGAGGACTTTAAAAAAATATTTAAAGTTATGTCAGGTTTACCTGTTACAGTAAGATTATTAGATCCACCACTTCATGAGTTTTTACCGAAAACTGACAAAGACATAGAGGAAGTCGCAAGATCCTTAAATTTATCAGCTAAAGAGATTAAAGATAGAATAGCAGAACTTCACGAAGAAAACCCTATGCTTGGACATCGAGGATGTAGGCTTGGTATTTCTTTTCCAGAGATTTACGAAATGCAATGCAGAGCAATATTTGAAGCTATAGTTGAATTAAAAAAACAAAAAGTAAAAGCAGCTTTTGTGGAAATAATGATACCATTGGTTTCAACAGAATCTGAATTAAAAATTTTAAGAGCTTTAGTTAATAAAATAGCTAAAGAAATAAAAAAAGAAAATAAATTGAAACTTGAATATATGGTAGGCACAATGATTGAATTACCACGTGCTGCTTTACAAGCAAAGTCTATCTCAAAACATGCTGATTTCTTCAGTTTTGGAACAAATGATTTAACACAAACAACCTTTGGGATAAGTAGAGATGATTCAGGAAAATTTTTAAACGATTATATTGATAATAAAATTTTTGATGTAGATCCATTTGTAAGCATCGATCAAAATGGAGTAGGTGAGTTAGTGGAAATAGCCTCCTCAAGAGGCAGAAAAACAAATAAAAATATTAAATTAGGTATTTGCGGCGAACACGGTGGTGATCCTAAGAGTATTGAATTTTGTTCTAGAACAGGATTAAACTATGTTTCTTGTTCACCATTTAGAGTTCCTGTTGCAAGACTTGCAGCTGCACAAGCAGAATTATCTAAATAATAAAGTAGTATCAAATGATCTGGTGCTATGAGTAATTGCACCAACTGAAATTCTATTTACACCTGTTTTGGATATTTGTTTAATATTATTTAAAGTAGCATTTCCCGAATACTCTGTTTCATATTTATTTTTACAAAGTTTTAAACAATATTTTAACTTTGAAGATTTCATATTATCAAAAAGTATTCTTTTAAATTTTAAGCCTAAAATTTGTTTAAGTTGATTTACATTTTCAACTTCAACTGTAACAATTTTTTTTGTATTAATAGCTTTCTCAACTAATTCCCTAAGACTAGACGATGCACTTATATGATTATCTTTAATAAGAATTTCATCGCTTAAATTATATCTATGATTATAACCACCACCTTTTTTAACGGCATATTTTTCCAGTGTTCTCAAATTAGGTGTAGTTTTTCTTGTACAACAGATCTTAGTTTTTTTACTAGTTTTTTTTACAAATTGATTAGTGATTGTTGCGATACCTGAGGCATGATTTAGAAAGTTTAAAGCAGTTCTCTCTGCGGTTAAGATCGTTTTCGTTTTAGCTTTAATATAAGCAATTACTTTATTTTTTTTTATTTTTTTTCCATCAGAGACCTTCTTTGTAAAAATAGTTTCTCTCCCAATTAATTTAAACGCTGTTTTACAAAACTCTAAACCAGCTATTACACCATCTTGTTTAGCTATTATTCTAGCTTTAATAATTTTATTTTTTGCACTTACGATGTTTGTAGTGATATCACCTTTAGGCTTAAGGTCTTCCTCTAGAGCCTTTCTTACAACTGATTTTATATAAAATTGATTTAATATTTGCACTGATCTAACGACCGATCTCGGTCATTCTGATTACAGATTTTCTCGCGGCCTCTATAGTTTTGCTATCTAAAATAATCTCATTAGTTTCATTTTCTAAACAATCTAATATTTTTTTTAAATTAATTTTTTTCATATACGGACATAAATTGCATGGCTTGATAAAAGATACGTTTGGATTATCAGCTTCTACGTTGTCACTCATTGAACATTCTGTAACTAACATAACTTTTTTTGGTTGTTTATTTTTTACATAATCAATCATTCCAGATGTTGATCCTGCAAAATCAGAGGCAGCAATTACATCTGGCGGACATTCAGGATGAGCAATAATTTTAATTCCAGGATTTCCTGCTTTAATTTCTTCTATTTCTTTTCCTGTAAACTGTTCATGCACTATACAAGTTCCTTTCCAAGAAATTATTTTGACCTTAGTATTTTTTGCTACATAGTCTGCTAAATATTGGTCGGGAAGAAAAATTACTTTATCTACATTTAAAGACTCAACTACTTTTACTGCGTTAGCTGAAGTACAACAAACATCAGTTTCTGCTTTAACGTCTGCAGAAGTATTTACATAAGAGACAACAGGAACGCCTGGAAACTTTTGTTTTAGTAATTTTACATCTTCACCTGTAATAGAATTAGATAAAGAACAGCCCGCTTGCATGTCAGGAAGGAACACTTTTTTTTCTGGACACATTAATTTTGCTGTTTCTGCCATAAAGTGCACCCCACACATAATAATTTTATCAGCTTTTGTTTTAGACGCCTCTACTGCTAAAGCTAATGAGTCGGCAGATATATCTGCTACACCGTGGTAAATTTCCGGAGTTTGGTAGTTATGAGCAAGTATAATTGCATTTTTCTCTTTTTTAATCTTATTAATTTTCTCTATCAATGGAGCATGAATTTTCCATTCAGCTTCAGGAACGAATTTTGAGATTTTCTTATAAATCTCTTGAGTAGGGCTCAAATTTTGTTGTTGTACAGACATACTAATTCCAATTTACCAACTTGAGATTAAATTGTCATTCATTTATTGTCGCATTATTATTGCGGTCGTGCTGAAATTGGTAGACAGGCACGCTTGAGGGGCGTGTGGGTTTCCCGTGAGAGTTCGAGTCTCTCCGACCGCACCAAAAAAAAGGGTTTATGATAGATTATTTTAGAAAGCATAAAAGAATTATATTAATAATTTTAGTTATAGCTTTTATTGAATTAAGCGGATATGGGATTTTAGCCTCGTTATCTAGATTACTTAACGTACTCTAAAATTTTACACTCTTTATTATTTGCTAATAATTTTTTACCTTTAAAATCTTCAAGATTAGGCTCGAAAACTTTAATTAATCCGAATGGGTAAGGCTGATCAATAAGTATTTTTCCTATTTTGATATTGTTAAAAATAATTTCATCGCCAATATTTAATTTTTCAGATGAAGATATGGGTAACAATCTTCTTCTAAGTTTATTTTTTAATTTCATTCTCGCAGTATTTTCTTGACCTACAAAACAACCTTTTTTAAAATCTATAGCTTTAAATAACTCAAAGTTTGCTTCTAAGCCAAATAATTGATCTTTCAAATTTAATAATCCTTTTTCAGGTACTCCTAATTGATGAGCAAGAGAGTAATATACTTCACTATTTGTAATAGTGAGATTTAATTTTTTAATAGTTAAATAAAGTTTTTCTAGATTTGAAATTATTCTCGCTCCTAATTGTTTATTTCTTGGATCTAAAAAAATAGGAGTATCTCTGTAAGTAATAGTATTTTCATTTGATTTTAAATCTCCTTGTAATTCTTTGAATTTTGAGTCGTTTATAACTCCAATAACAAATTCAGTAGAAAAGTCTTCAATTTCAACTTTTGATCTTAATTTGTATTTTGATAAATTTTTAATTAGCTCCCCAGTGAAGTTTTCGCTACAGTCTAATAAATATCCTTTAATATTTTGAATTATAAAAAATTCATTCAAATATTTGCCTTGAGGAGTTAACAGGGCTGAAAAAATAGAGTTTTTATTAGAAACTTTATTTATGTCGTTTGTAATTATATTTTGTAGAAAATCTTTAGAGTCTTCTCCACTTACTAAGATTACACCTCTTTTTTCTAAAATTACAACTTGATCTTTTTTCATAATTGTTTCTTATACAATATATTATATATAAAAAAACATGTCTGATAATTATAGTCTAATTATTAAAAATGGTTCCTGTTATATCGATGGAAAATTGATTAAATCTGATATTGGGTTATATGAAAATCAAATTAAAAAAATAGGTAATATAGAGGAAAATAATTCTAAAGTTTACGACGCATCTGGGAAAGTAGTTTTGCCAGGGATCATAGACACCCAAGTGCATTTTAGAGAACCTGGTTCTACTGATGCGGAAGATTTAGAAAGCGGAAGTCGAGCTGCAGTTCTTGGAGGTGTAACCTCTTTGTTTGAGATGCCTAATACTAACCCTCCAACAGCAAATTTGGTAGAGTTTGAAAAAAAATTAAAAGCTGCAAAAAATAGAATGCATAGTAATTATGCATTTTATTTTGGTGCAACTCCGCAAAATACTGAGCAACTTGCACAACTTAAAAATGTTGAAGGTTGTTGTGGAGTAAAACTTTTTGCAGGTTCATCGACTGGAAACTTATTAGTAGATAAAGAGGCTGATATTGAAAAAGTGATTTTAAGTAGTGACAGAATAGTTTCGATTCACTCCGAGGATGAAGATATTATAAAATTAAGGAAAAAATTTATTAGACAGGGAAATGTGCACTCTCATCCTGATTGGAGAAATGTCGAGTGTGCAATATCTTCAACTCGAAGGGTAGTAAAAATTGCTGAAAGATATGACAAAAGAATTCATGTACTTCACGTGACCACAAAAGAAGAAGTAGATTTTTTAGCCATGCATAAAAAAAATGTAACTTTCGAAACTACACCTCAACATTTGACATTATATGCTCCAGATTGTTACGATAAATTAGGCACTTATGCTCAAATGAATCCACCACTAAGATCTAAAGATCATTATGATCGTCTATGGGTTGCTATAAAAAATAATATTGTAGATGTTCTTGGGTCTGATCATGCACCGCATCTAAAAATAAATAAAGATAAAGAGTACCCTAATACTCCTTCAGGAATGCCAGGAGTTCAAACTATCTTTCCAGTCATGATTGACCATGTAAACAATGGAAAACTCTCATTAAATCAGCTTATAAATTTGATGTGTGAAAACCCATGTAAAATTTTTGGAATTAAGAATAAAGGTTTTATAAAAGAGGGTTTTGATGCAGATTTAACAATTGTTGATATGAATAAAGAGGTAACTATAAAGAATGAGATGATCGCTAGTAAATGTGGATGGACTCCTTTTCATAATTATAAAGTAAAAGGTTTCCCTGTAGGCACAATTGTAAATGGTATTTTAGTAATGTCCGAGGGAAAAATATTAGCTGAGTCTAAAGGACAACCTTTAAAGTTTTAGAATATTGTTATCTTTTAAGTCTTGTTTTATTTCATCTAAAATTGCAGGATCATCTATAGTTGCTGGCATTTTATAAGGTTCATTATCTGCAATTTTTCTTACAGTTCCTCTAAGCACTTTTCCTGATCTAGTTTTAGGTAATCTCTTTACCACTATTGCTATTTTGAATGCCGCAACAGGACCAACTTTTTCTCTAACCATTTTTATACATTCACTAATTATTTCTTTTTTATCTTTAGTTACCCCTGCTTTAAGTGCAAGCAAACCGATAGGTATTTGACCTTTAAGTTTATCGGCAATTCCTATTACTGCGCACTCCGCAACATTTGTATGTTCTGCCAAAACCTCTTCAATAGCCCCAGTAGACAATCTATGACCTGCAACATTAATAATATCATCTGTTCTTGACATGATCCAAACATAGCCATCTTCATCTATGTGTCCCGCATCATAAGTTTGATAATATCCAGGGTAAGTAGTCATGTAATTTTCCTTATATCTTTTATCCGCTCCCCAAAGAGTTGGAAAAGTTCCTGGCGGAAGAGGTAGCTTTACAACAATATCTCCCATTTTACCCGGTCCTACTTCTTTACCTTCAGAATTTAAAACTTTAAGATCATAACCTGGCACTGGTTTAAATGCAGATCCATATTTAACTGGGAAATTTTCAATTCCTGTACAACTTGATGTAATTGCCCAACTTGTCTCAGTTTGCCACCAATGATCTATAACAGGTGAGTTGGAAAGTTTCTCAAACCATTTTATTGTATCAGGGTCGGCTCTCTCTCCAGCAAGAAACAGTTTATCAAATTTGCTTAAATCATACTTTTTAAAAAATTCTCCGTTAGGATCCTCTTTTTTAATTGCTCTTATTGCTGTTGGTGCAGTAAAAAGAGATTTTACTTTATGTTCTGAAATTACTTTCCAAAAAACTCCTGCATCAGGTGTTCCCACTGGTTTTCCTTCAAACAGAACGGTAGTACAACCATAAAATAATGGGCCATAAACTATGTAAGAGTGTCCAACAATCCAACCAATATCACTTGCAGACCACCACACGTCCTCTGGTTTTATATTGTAAATATTTTTCATAGTCCATTTTAATGCCACAATATGTCCGCCAATATCACGAACTATTCCTTTAGGAAGACCTGTAGTCCCCGATGTATACAGAATATAAGCGTAATCATTTGCATTCATTTTTTCACACTCTGCAGGTTTTACATCTTTATGAGCATCATCCCATGTAATATCAACTGTGGAATTTAACTCTGCTTTATCTTTTTCCCTTTGAAAAATGATACATTTTTTTATTTTATGATTTGCTAATTCTAATGCTTTATTTACTAAGGGTTTGTAGTGAACAGTTCGTCCAGGTTCATAGCCACATGAGGCAGTTACAAGTATTTTAGCTTTTGAGTCATCAATTCTACTTGCTAACTCATTGGCAGCAAACCCTCCAAATACAACTGAGTGAACTGCACCAATTCTACCACAGGCAAGCATAGCCACTACAGCCTCAGGAATCATCGGCATATAGATTATAACCCTGTCCCCTTTGCTTACGCCTTGTTTTTTTAAAGCTCCAGCAAATAAAGCAACTTTTTCTTTAAGTTTACTATAAGTTATTTTTTCTTTTGAATCAGTGATTGGGCTATCATAAATAATAGCGAGCTTTTCACCTTTACCCTGATCTACATGAAGATCCAATGCGTTATAACATGTATTCGTTATCCCGTCTTCAAACCATTTATAAAACGGAGGGTTATCAGAATTTAAAATTTTTGTTGGTTTTTTGTACCAAAATATATCATTAGAAATTTCCTTCCAAAAATCTTCTCTATTTTCTATAGATTTTTGATAAATCTCTTTATATTTTTGAGTCAATTTAAACCTCCAGAATTCTTTAATTTTAAGGATTATTCCATAAATATCCCCAAAAAAAAATAAAAAAACCAATAAATATGCGGTTTTTTAATGAAAAAAACACTTCACTGTAACTTTTTTTTTTACTATGGTTCCGAGCATATTATTCGGTGGTGAGCTTATTAATCACTCGTCCGAGTAGTTTATATATAAACTAAACGAAAACTAAACAAACGAGGGAGGTTTTCATGAGAAAATTAGGTCTTTTTGCTTTAGCAGCTGTTACCTTTTTAGGTATTACTAGCTCTGCTAACGCAGCGACTGCCCTTTTACAAACAAATGATTTCGTTGGAATTTCATTTTGGCTTGTATCAATGGGAATGATCGCAACAACTGTATTTTTCTTTTTAGAAAGAGGGACTGTTGCTGCATCATGGAGAACATCTTTAACAGTAGCTGGACTTGTAACTGGTGTTGCATTTGTTCACTACATGTACATGAGAGAAGTTTGGGTGTCGACTGGTGACTCACCAACGGTATACAGATATATCGATTGGTTAATAACAGTGCCACTTCAAATGATCGAATTCTATCTAATCTTGGCAGCTGTTAGAAAGGTGCCAACTTCTATATTCTGGAAGCTATTAATTGGTTCATTAGTAATGTTAATCGGTGGATACTTAGGTGAAGCTGGTTATATACAACCATTTGTAGGTTTCGTAATTGGAATGGCTGGATGGATTTACATCTTGTTTGAAATATTCTCAGGTGAAGCTGGAACAATGGCAGCTAAAGCTGGTAACAAAGCTATGGCTACTGCTTTCAGTGCTATGAGAATAATCGTAACTATCGGTTGGGCGATTTATCCTTTAGGATATATTTTCGGTTACCTAACTGGTGGTGTTGATGCAAATGCTCTAAACGTTATTTATAACTTAGCTGACTTTATTAACAAGATCGCTTTTGGTCTAGTTATCTGGGCAGCAGCAATGCAAAACACAAGATTATCATCTAGATAATAGATAATAAATTGAAAAAGGGCGGGTATGTCTCACATACTTGCCCTTTTTTTTTGATAAAAAACTTACTATGGAAATTTCAAAACCTTATAAAGGAAAAGGAAAAAGAAAACTAAGGAAAATGCCTTTTACTGTGAAGGGTTATATTCTTTATTATGCTTTTTTTTGGGTAGTTATTATCTCAATTTATTTAGCGTATTATTAAACGATGCCTAAAATAACTTATAAAGATTATCAAGGAACTTCAAAAACTATTGAAGTTGAAAGCGGCTTGTCAGTAATGGAAGGCGCAATACAAAAAGAGATACCTGGTATTGATGCTGATTGCGGAGGATCTATGGCATGTGCTACATGTCATGTTTATGTTAACGACAAATGGATTGACAAGATCCCAAAAGCAGAAGAGGCAGAAATTGATATGATCGACATGGCATTTGAACCAAAAAAAAATAGTAGACTTAGTTGTCAAATAATAGTTAATGAAGAATTAGATGGTTTAGAGGTAATGACACCAGCGAAACAAACTTAATGAAAAAAACAGATGTTATAATTATCGGTGCAGGTCCTGTAGGCCTATTCGCAGTTCACCAGTTAGGAATCAAAGGTCTTAAAGCAGTAGTAATTGATAATTTGAACAAAGCTGGTGGACAATGCATCGAACTTTACCCTGATAAACCTATTTATGATATTCCAGCTGTACCAGAATGCACGGGTGAACAATTGACATCAAGGCTTCTTGAACAAATTAAACCATTTAAAACTGAAATTTTTTTAAACGAGAGAGTGGATGAAGTCTATCAAGAAAAAGAAAACTGGGTTGTAAAAACAAATAACAAAAAAGAATTTATTGCACCTAATATTATGATAGCAGGCGGCGTGGGGTCGTTTGAACCTAGAAAAATTTCTTTAAAAGAGGCAGAGAAACTTGAAGGAAAATCAGTATTTTATTCTGTTAAAAATAAAGAAAATTTTAAAAATAAAAAAATTGCAATATTTGGCGGAGGAGATTCAGCTCTAGATTGGGCTTTAGAGCTTTCAAAATTTTCTAAAATAACGCTAATACATAGGCGAAATGAGTTTAGAGGAGCACAACACACTCTATCAGAATTAAAAAAATTGAAAAAAGAGGGAAAAGTTTTAATTAAAACTCCCTGTCAGATTGAGTCTTTAGACAATACAAAAGAGTTAAAGTCTATCACTATTAAGTTTGATGATGGAAAAATAGAAAAAATTCAAACTGATGTAATACTGGGATTTTTTGGCTTAATTATGAAATTAGGTCCGATCGCTAAATGGGGACTAAATATGTATAAAAAAACTATTGAGGTAAACCCAGAGAATTTCGAAACAAATAAAAAAGGTATATTTGCTGCTGGAGACATCTGCTCATATCCCGGTAAACTTAGATTAATACTATCAGGATTTCACGAAGTGGCTTTAGCCTCAGTAGAATGTTTTAAGAGAGCGAGACCTAATGAAAAATATAGATTTGAGTTCACGACATCTTCTAAAACTATTAAAGATAGGCTTGGAAAAAAATGATAGAACTTCTTACCGCTAATACCCCAAACGGTAAGAAAATTTCTATAATGCTCGAGGAGATAAACTTTGAGTATAAGGTAACAAAAGTTGATATAAGTAAAGACGAACAATTCAAACCTGAATTTATTAAACTCAGTCCTTTCAGAAAAATTCCTGTCATAATTGACCATGAAAACAATCAAAGTCTTTTTGAGTCTGGTGCTATTTTAATTTATCTAGGTGAAAAAAGCGGTAAGCTTTATGATAAAAATTATAGAACACTTATAAATCAGTGGTTAATGGGTCAAATGGCCTACGTAGGCCCAATGCTTGGTCAACACCACCAATTTCATCACTATAATCCAGGAAAAAGTACATTTGGAGAGGATAGATATTTTAAAATATCAGAGAGAATTTATAGAGAGTTAAACGAAAGATTAGGTTCTTCAGAGTATTTAGCATGTGATTTTTATACAATTGCTGATATTGCCACTTTCCCTTGGATTGCTAGACACGAATGGCATGATATTGGTCTAAAAAAATTTAAACATTTAACAAGATGGTACAAAAAAATCTCATCAAGAGATGCTGTTAAAAAAGGTTTTGATTTACTTAAAAAAAATGAGAAAATTCCAGATGTCTAATCATCAATAAATATTTTCTCGTCTCGTTCATGTCTTTCTTGAGCTTCAATTGAAAGTGTAGCCACTGGTCGAGCCATTAACCTTTTAAGGCCTATCGGTTCACCGGTTTCCTCGCAAAAACCATATGTTCCCTCTTTAAGTCTTTGTAAAGCAGAGTTGATTTTTATAATTAGTTTTCTACTTCTATTTAAGGCTTTCATTTCAACCGATTTATCTGTGAGTGAAGAAGCTTGATCTACAATATCTGCAGAGGAAACATTATCATCACTCGAACTAAGAAGATTTCCCAAGTTGTTTGCTTTGATAATATCTTTTTTCCAGTTTAATAGTTCTTCAGTGAAAAATTTTTTGTGTTTTGCACACATATACTTTTCTTTACTACTAGGGGTATATTTTTTTTTAGTAATAGATTTTACCATTTTTCGAATTTTGGGGAGTATATGTTTGATTTTAGTCGTGTCAATAGCTTATAAATTGTATTAATTTCTTTATATGATAGTCAAAAAAAATATACTTAATATCTATTATTTATTTTTACTCGGCCATTTAACCTTATGGACATTAGTTCCTACTATTTCAAACATCAATTTACCTTTAGATACTATTGAGGCTCTTGCATGGGGAAGTAATTTAGATTGGGGTTTTGATAAGCACCCACCTTTTAGTGCTTTTGCGGTAGAGTTATTTTTTTTCATTTTTGGATCGAATGATTGGGCATATTATCTTTTAAGTCAGCTTTTTGTGATAGTTGCTTTTATTTATGTTTGGAAATTTTCAAACGAGATAATGGGAAGCAAAGAATTAGCGCTAGTTTCTTTACTAGCCTTAGAAGGGATATTTTTTTACAATTTTACAACTCCAGAGTTTAATGTAAATGTA
Organism: uncultured Pelagibacteraceae bacterium; assembly: GCA_902535505.1. Classification (GTDB taxonomy): domain Bacteria; phylum Pseudomonadota; class Alphaproteobacteria; order Pelagibacterales; family Pelagibacteraceae; genus Pelagilacustribacter. Next base: position 13,932 of record CACATS010000002.1, read on the forward strand.
AGCCAATTGCCTTTTTGGGCAATGACTGTTTATTTTTTTTGGAAAAGCTTAAAAACAAATAGCAAAAAATTTTGGTTTTTATTTGGTATATGTTCCGCATTGGGTTTTTTATCAAAATATTTATTTGTATATATTTTATTTTCCCTTTTTTTGTATTTCATATTTTATCTTAAAAAATATAAAAATCAGATAAAAAATTATTTTTTTTCAATAATTGTTTCTTTATTTATTTTAACTCCTCATTTTATTTGGCTGTATGAAAATGATTATTCCACCATAACGTATGGATTAAGAAGATCCAGTTTAGGGAACACTGAACTTATAGGTCACTTAATAAATCCAATAATTTTTATATTCAACCAATTAATTATTTTGCTGCCTTTCTTAATCATGATTTTTGTTTTATTAAAAAAAATAAAATTACTTAAATCAAAAAATCAAAAAATTATTTTTTTATTCGCCATTACTTTTTTACCTGTTATATTAATTTTATTTACATCTTTTTTCACTGGTGCAAAAATTAGAACTATGTGGATGACTCCATTTTATTTATTTTTTGGAGTTTTTTTTATTGAGTATTTCAAAAAACACGTAGATTTCAAAAAGTTTAAAAGGTTTTTTGTTGTTTTTTCATTTTTATTTATTGTGTCTCCATTGCTCTATTTAAGTGTATCATTAATTGATGAAACAAAGCGAACAGATTATCCAGGGCAGGAGATATCAAGACTTGTTCAAAATAAGTGGGATGATAATTTTGTGAACGAAATAAAAATTGTTATTGGCGATGAGTGGTCTGCAGGAAATTTATCTTATCACTTAAAATCTAGACCAATTTGGATTAATGATCTGGGTAAAAAGGTAATGGAAATAAAAGATAATCAAGGAGTAATTTACACCGGGAATCCAAATATATTAAAAAAAATATGCCCAGGTGTTTTTGGAACTATTAAACCAGTAGGCTATTGCATGATTGGCAAAAAATGAAAAAAATTATTATTTTAATACCTGTCTTTAATGATTGGGAATCTTTAGAAAAACTTATTGTTGAAATTAATGAAAATATTAAAGAGTTAAAAAAAATCGATATAGAATGCATAGTTATAAATGATGCGTCAACAATTAAACAATCCAAGCTATTAAAACCGACCTTTATTAAGTCAATTCAAATTTTGAATATGAGAGAAAATAAAGGACATGCTAGATGTAATGCTTTTGGAATAAGGTACGTTATTAAAAATAAGGATTTTGATTATTTAATATTAATGGACGGTGATGGAGAAGATAGACCAATAGAATTAAAAAAATTAATAAATAAAATTTTAGAAGATCCTAATAAATCTGTGGTAGCAAAAAGGATTAAAAGATCTGAGGGTCTATTTTTTCGATTTTTATATTCTATGCATAAGCTGATCACATTAGTATTTACAGGAAAAAAAATTAATTTTGGAAATTATAGCTGTTTAATAAAAGAAGATGTAAGAAAACTTTCTACCCAAGCCAGTTTGTGGAGTAGTTACTCCGGATCAGTTAAAAAGAACTTAGAATATTTTAACGAAATAGATTCTGAGAGGGGTACTAGATATTTTGGACCATCGAAAATGTCATTTTTAAAGCTTCTAATACACTCATTTTCAATAATTGCGGTTTTTAAATTTCAAGTATTTTTTAGATCATTAATATTAATTATAATTTTTTCATCTCTAGATTTTAGTTTAGGTACAAATTTCAATTTGTTATCAATATTAATTGTAATATTTAACATTTTAATTTTAATTGTATCTTTTAGAGAAAAACAAACAGAGTTATTAAATAGTCAAGAAAATTTAGAAAGCACCGAGGAGATAACACACTAAAAAGTTGTAATTAGAGTCCCAAATAGAATCAAATTAGAATCAAAAGGTGAACTTTGTTAACGATTTTGGCCTATTGTGGATATTAACAAAGATAGATAGTGTTGTTGTTAATCTACTGAAAATTTATGAAAAAACTAAAATGTCATTGCGGTCAATTTAAAGCTGAAATTAAGATCGATAATTTAGACAAAATCTTAAGATGCAATTGCTCAATTTGCAAAAGAAAAGGTGCAATTATGTCTATGGTTAAAAATGATGATTTCATAATTGTTGAGGGAGAAGATAAATTGTCTTTATACAAATTTCACACGAAAGTAGCAAAACATTACTTCTGTTCAATTTGCGGAATTTATACTCATCATAACCCTAGATCCAATCCATCAATGACAGGTTTTAATCTAGGTTGTATTGAAGACATTGACACATTTGAGCTCGAAGATATCAAGATCAATGATGGAAAAAATCATCCACTAGATAAAAATTAAGATGCACTTTAAAAAATTGGACCTTAATAATAAAGCCAAAAAGAAGTATCTACAATTCATAAAGACGCAAGAAGTTTTATCAGAACCTTTTAGAGATAAATTAGGCCAATTTAATAAATTTTATTTACCATTAAGTAAAAAAATTTTTAATCGAAAAATCAAAAATAACAAAACAATTATTGTGGGATTAACAGGAGGTCAGGGCTCAGGAAAATCAACTATCTCAAATATTTTAAAAATTATTTTAAAAGAAAGATTTGAGCTTAATACAGTAATTTTTTCTATTGATGACTTTTATAGAACACTTAATGAAAGAAAAATAATGGCAAAAAAAATAGATCCACTTTTCTTAACAAGAGGTGTACCTGGTACTCACGATACTAAATTACTTTTTAATTGTCTCAATCAATTAAAAAATTTAACAAAAAAAATTTTATATATCCCAAAATTTGACAAATCTTTTGATGATAGGAGTCCAAAAAAAAAATGGCAAAAAGTAACTTATCAACCAGACATAGTCATATTTGAAGGCTGGTGTGTTGCGGCGACACCACAAAAAAATAAAGATTTAATTAAGCCGATAAATATATTAGAAAAAGAGAGAGATAAAAAAAAAATTTGGAGAAATTGGGTAAATAATGAACTCAAAACTACCTATAAAAAAATATTTAAATTAATCGATTTAAAAATATTTTTAAAGGTACCCAATTTTGATCATGTTTTTAAATGGAGACTGCTACAAGAAAAAAAATTGAGAGCGACGTCTAAAGGAAAAAAAACAATGACCGATATCGAGATTAAAAATTTTATTATGTATTATGAAAGATTAACAAGACATATGTTAAAAAATCTAAAAGGAAAATCTGATTTTGTGATTAATATAGACAAGAAGCATCGATTAAAAAGTATTAAAATAAATTAAATGAAAATAATTGTCATTATATTTTTTCTTACTCTTAATTTTATTAATCTCGAAGCGAGCGAAAATTTTAAGTTTTATCTTAAAAAAGCAATTGATAATAATCTAGAGTTGAATGCAGAAAGAAAAAACTTGGAGTCAGTTAAACAAGATAAGAAAATATCAAGAAGTGAATTTTTACCAAGCATAACAATTTCTGGAGAACAAACCAGCACCACCTCAACCAAGAGAACTAACCAGAGTGGAGCTAGTTTAGCAGACTCAAATTCAGATACTGAAAATAAAAAGATATCTTTGGAGCAAGTAATTTTTTCTGGATTTAAAGGAGTAAATACCTTCAAAAAATCTGAATTAGAGACTCAAAAAGCGACTTTAGAATTAAAGCAAAAAGAGCAGCAAATAATTTTTGAAGCTGCTTTTGCTTATTTTGATTATATTTTTAAATTTAATAACGAAAAATTTAATTTTTCTAACGTAAATTTATTTGAAAGACAAGTTGAATTTGATAATGCAAGATTACAAAAAGGAGAGATTACCTTAACTGATTTAGCTCAATCAGAGTCATCCTTAGCTGGTGCTAATGCAAATTTAATTAAGGCAAAAACAGAGCTTCTTTCTTCAATAACGAATTTTGAGAGAATTATAGGAGAAAAAGTCCCAAGCTTTGAAAATTTAAATCAAAAAGTTCTCATTGATTTACCAAGCACCTTAAATAGCTCCTTAGAGCAAGCAAGCCTTAAAAATTTAGCTCTTTTAATTTCTAAATTAGATTACGAAATTTCAGCAAAAGAACTCAATATTGAAAGAGCTAGACTTTCTCCAAAAGCCTCAATCCAAGTTTCAAAATCTGAAAATAAAGATTTCAGCTCTACAATAGATGAGAAAGACGATGAGACAGTCAAAGCAACTATTAGCTGGCCAATCATTAAAGGTGGAGAAAACATTTCATCTATAAAAAAATCTTCATTAGAAAAGCAACGTTTTCAATTACTTTTTAAAGATACCAAAAAAAAGGTCTTATCAGATACATCAAACTCTTGGTCAAATTACCAGTCATCAAAAAGCGTATTAGATGCCACAATAGCTCAATTGAAAGCCGCAGAAATAGCTAATGAGGGCATTACACTTGAATATGACTCAGGTAATACACGTACTACATTAGAAGTTATTCAATCTAGAAGTCTTCTTTTAGAAGCCCAGATAGCTTACTCTAAAGCCCAAAGGGACTTCGTGGTTTCACAATTTGAGCTCTCTAAGCAACTAGGCACTCTTTCCCAAAATTCTGTTGAATAGAGGCCTTTTTTTAAAAACTTGAAAAAAAGAACAAAATGTGTACATTTATATTAACGATTCGAATAATAAAAAGGATAAAATATGACAAAAAATAACTTAAAAGTGGTGAAAACTGATAATAAAAAACAACAAGAATTAAAGGAAAAAAACAAGTCCTTAGAGGCTGCAATTAGCCAAATAGATCAAAATTTTGGAAAAGGCTCAGTAATGAGGCTTGGACAACAGCAAGCATTAGATGTGGAGGCAATTTCAACTGGATCTTTAAGTTTAGATTTAGCTCTTGGTATTGGAGGCTTGCCAAAAGGAAGAATTATTGAGATTTATGGTCCAGAGTCATCAGGTAAAACTACTTTAGCTTTACAAGTAGTGGCTGAAGCTCAAAAAGCTGGTGGAATATGCGCATTTGTTGATGCTGAGCATGCTATGGATCCAGTTTATGCTAAGAAACTAGGTGTAAAAACCGAGGAATTATTAATCTCGCAACCAGACACAGGAGAGCAAGCTTTAGAAATAACTGACACACTAATAAAATCTGGATCAATTTCAGTTTTAGTAGTGGACTCAGTTGCAGCATTAACTCCAAAGGCTGAGTTAGAAGGAGAAATGGGAGATCACCATGTTGGCCTACAATCCAGATTAATGAGTCAAGCATTAAGAAAAATTACTGGCTCAGTTTCTAAATCAAATACAATGGTAATATTTATTAACCAAATAAGAATGAAAATCGGCGTTATGTTTGGAAATCCAGAAACTACATCAGGTGGTAATGCTTTGAAGTTTTATTCATCCGTAAGAATGGACATAAGAAGAATAGGGGCAATTAAAGAAAAAGATCAGATCATAGGTAACTCAACTAGAGTAAAAGTGATTAAGAATAAAGTTGCACCTCCTTTTAAGGTTGTTGAGTTTGATCTTATGTATGGAAAAGGAATAAGTAAATTAGGTGAATTAATTGATCTTGGTACTAAAGCTGGAGTGGTTGAAAAATCTGGAGCTTGGTATGCGTACAAAGGTGAAAAAATAGGCCAAGGTAGAGAAAATGCAAAAGTATACTTACAAAAAAATCCAAACGTTGCAGCAGAAATAGAAAAAATCATTAGAGATGAAGCTTCAGCGATTAGCAAAGAGCTTGAAGGAAACCCTTCAGCAAACGAAAAAATTAGCAATAAAAAAGAAGAAGAATAATTCTTTTGCCGTCATTTCAACGGGAGGTTTAAATAAGACCTCCCGTTTCTCATGAAACCTCAACTAAGAATTGATTAAATCTATATTTAGTATCTAAAAAAATAGGGTCAAAAATACATGTGTACAATCAAATTCATATTGGTTTTAATTAACAATTAAAACAAAAGGGGAAAAAATGAGTACACAACAAGCATCAAGCTCGAAAGTGTCTTCATCTTTAGATACCTCTCATTTGAAGGTTAAATTTCCATTTAAAGCTAAATATGGAAACTACATAAACGGAAAATTTGTAGAACCTAAATCTGGAAAGTATTTTGATAATACTACTCCTATCACTAATGAAGTAATCTGTAAGGTGCCACGATCGAACGAAAAAGACGTTGATTTAGCTCTAGACGCAGCCCACGCAGCATTTCCTGCTTGGGGAAAAACATCAATCACAGAGAGATCAAATATACTCTTAAAAATAGCTGATGTAATAGAGAAAAATCTAAACGTGTTAGCCACAGCAGAATGTTTAGACAATGGTAAGCCAATCAGAGAATGTATGGCTGCAGACTTACCTTTGGTAATTGACCATTGGAGATATTTTGCAGGAGTAATAAGAGCAGAGGAAGGATCAGTTGCTGAAATTAGTAACAGCGAATATTCTTACCACATACCTGAACCATTAGGTGTAGTAGGTCAGATTATACCTTGGAACTTTCCACTATTAATGGCTACATGGAAACTAGCTCCAGCATTGGCAGCAGGAAATTGTGTAGTATTAAAACCAGCTGAACAAACACCAGCATCAATTATGCTTTTAATGGAACTAATTGGAGATCTATTACCAGCAGGTGTTGTAAACGTTGTTAGTGGATATGGTCTTGAAGCAGGTAAACCTTTAGCTTCTTCAAAAAGAATTAAGAAGATTGCTTTTACTGGTGAAACTACTACTGGACGTTTGATTATGCAGTATGCATCTCAAAACTTAATACCAATTACTTTGGAATTAGGTGGTAAATCGCCAAATATTTTCTTTGAAGATGTTATGGCTAAAGATGACGACTTCTTTGATAAATGTTTAGAGGGTTTTGCTATGTTTACGCTTAACCAAGGAGAAGTTTGCACTTGCCCAAGCAGAGCTTTAATTCAAAAATCTATCTATGACAAATTCATGGAAAAGGCGATTGCGAGAACTAAAGCTGTGAAACAAGACAATCCTTTGAAAATGGAAACTATGATTGGAGCTCAAGCCTCATTAGAACAAATGGAAAAAATTAAGTCTTATTTAGACTTAGGTAAAAAAGAAGGTGCCAAAGTTCTATGCGGTGGAAGCGAAGCTAAAATCAATAGTGGTCTTGAAAAAGGAAACTATATCCAACCGACAATTTTTGAAGGTAAAAACAATATGCGAATATTCCAAGAGGAGATCTTTGGACCAGTTGTATCAGTTACAACTTTTAAAGATGAGAAAGAAGCATTAGAAATAGCTAATGATACTCTTTATGGACTAGGAGCTGGCGTTTGGACTAGAGATGGAAACATTGCATACAGAATGGGTAGAGGTATAGAAGCTGGTAGAGTTTGGACAAACTGTTACCATGCATATCCAGCACATGCTGCATTTGGCGGTTACAAACAATCCGGTATTGGAAGAGAAACTCACAAAATGATGTTAAATCATTATAGACAAGTGAAGAACTTACACGTGTCTTACAGTGAGAAAAAATTAGGCTTCTTTTAACCAATAATATATAATGGCCCATGATTCTTGATCATGGGCCGAAATATACAAATGAAAGTTTCATTCACATTATCAGCAAAAAAATTACTTAACGAAATTAAAGAAGTTCACGGTGACGATCTTTTGTTTCATCAATCAGGGGGTTGCTGCGATGGTAGCGCACCTATGTGCTTTCCAGCCAAAGAATACCAAGTAGGAAATAGCGACGTAAAGCTAGGAGAGGTAGATGGAACCCCCTTTTATATGAATGAAGATCAATACGAAAAGTGGAAACATACAGATTTGACTATTGATGCTGTTAAGGGAATTGGAGGCATGTTTTCCCTAGATAATGGAACAGGGCAAAGATTTTTAACAAAATCTGAAATTTGCGTTGTAGTAGACAACGATAAAAAAGCTACAAACTAATCTCTTTATAGACAAGTTCTAAAATATCTGTATTTAATTAAATATGGGCCAAATTTTACTTACCGATGTTAGAAAAAAATTTTTAGATTATTTTAAAAGAAACAATCATAAGATTGTAGACTCTAGTAACTTAGTCCCAAACAATGATCCTACCTTGATGTTTACCAACTCAGGCATGGTTCAATTTAAAAATGTTTTTACAGGTTTAGAAAAAAGAGATTATAAAACAGCTACAACATCTCAAAAATGTGTAAGAGCTGGTGGAAAACATAATGATCTAGAAAACGTAGGATACACACCAAGACACCATACTTTTTTTGAAATGCTTGGAAATTTTTCCTTTGGAGATTACTTTAAAGAGCAAGCAATTATTCATGCTTGGAATTTATTAACAAAAGATTTTCAATTGCCTAAAGAAAAACTTTCTGTCACAGTTTATCATGAAGATGAAGAGTCACTTAAGCTTTGGAAAAAAATAGCAGGTTTTAGTGATAACAAAATAATAAAAATATCAACTTCAGATAACTTTTGGTCAATGGGAGACACTGGTCCATGTGGTCCCTGCTCAGAAATTTTCTACGATCACGGCGAAAAATTAAAAGGAGGACCCCCAGGAAGCCCAGATGAAGATGGAGATCGATTTATTGAGATATGGAATTTAGTATTTATGCAGTACGAGCAAATTTCAAAAGATAAAAGAATAAATTTACCAAAACCATCAGTAGATACTGGAATGGGCCTTGAACGAATGACAGCTGTCCTTCAAGGGACCCATGATAATTATAAGATCGACCACTTTAAAAAAATTATGGGTGCATCTTCTGATTTATTGAAGTCACCTATAAATGAGTCAACTATTGCGAGTCATAGAGTTATTGCAGATCATTTAAGGGCTTGTAGTTTTTTAATTGCTGAAGGAATATTACCTTCTAATGAAGGAAGAGGATATGTCTTAAGAAGAATCATGAGACGTGGTATGAGACATGCTCATTCTTTAGGAAGCAAAAATCCTGTTTTTTATAAGTTATTTCATATTTTATTAAATGAAATGAAAATTAGTTATCCTGAATTAATTACTGGTAAAGAATTAATAATTGAAACTTTAAAAAATGAGGAAGAAAAATTTTCCTCTCTTTTAGAACGTGGATTGAAAATACTTGATGAAAATTTGACTAAAGTTTCAAATAAAACCTTTCCAGGATCAACAGCATTTAAATTATATGATACTTATGGTTTCCCTTCAGATTTGACTGCTGACATATTAAAAGGAAAGGGAATTAAAGTAGATTATGTTGGTTTTGAAAAGGAGATGGAAAAAAGTAAAGCTCTTGCGCGAGCTAATTGGAAAGGGTCTGGAGATAGGTCTGTTGAAGAGAGATGGTTTAAAATAAGAGAAGAAATTAATCCAACTGAATTTTTAGGTTACGAATTTGATAAAGCAGAGGGTGTTGTTATCAAAATTTCAAAAGACGGTAAGTTTGTAGACTCAGCTAGCACTGGAGATGAGGTAGAAGTTATAACAAATCAAACTCCTTTTTATGGAGAGTCAGGAGGTCAAGTTGGTGACCAGGGTTATATTTTTAACTCAAATTGTAAAATAAAGATTAATGATACTCAGAAAAAAATGAGAGATCTATTTGTTCATTATGGAAAAATTGAAAAAGGTTCAATTTCAATAGGGCAAAACGTTAATTTAGAAATAGATAATTTTAAAAGAAATAACTCTAAAGCTTATCATTCAGCAACTCATTTATTACATGAGTCATTAAGAAGAACTTTAGGAAAACATGTCACTCAAAAAGGTTCGTTAGTTTCACCTGAGAGGCTAAGATTCGATTTTAGTCATAATAAGCCTATCGCAAAAGATGAAATGACAAAAATAAATAAAATTGTAAATGAAATTGTAGCTGGCTCTACTGATGTACAGACAAGAATAATGACACCAAAAGAAGCAGTAAGCATGGGCGCATTAGCATTATTTGGTGAAAAATACGGAGAAGAAGTGAGAGTAGTTTTTATGGGAAAGGAAAATAACGGTTTTTTCTCAACTGAATTATGTGGAGGTACTCACGTTAAAAATACAAAAGAAGTTGGTAAATTTAAAGTTATAAGCCAGTCTGCGGTCGCTTCTGGAGTTAGGAGAGTAGAGGCGTTAAGAGATAAACAATTAGAAGTTTATGAAACAACGCAAAAACAAGATAAATTCCTAAAAGAATTAAATTTAAAAGATGAGATTACATTAGTTAAAAAAGAATTACAAAAACTAAAAATAAATCCAGATTATAAAGATAATTTAGATTTAAACGAAAATTTAAAAAATTTGAATAAGCAGTTTAACAAAGTAAAAATTGAAAGTATTAAAAAAGATAAAAGCAAAAATATAATTGAGGATAAAAAAATTGGAGATGTAATAATTCGAGAACAAATTTTGAAAGATTTTCCTTCTAAAGAATTAAGAAGCGTTATAGACGAGGGAAAAAAAGATATAAAATCAGGGATAGTTGTAGGTATTTCTACATTTGAAGAAAAGGTCGGTTTAGCTGTAGGAGTTACTAAAGATTTAACTTCAAAATATGATGCTGTTGATTTGGTAAAAGCCGCTTCTGTTATTCTAGGAGGCAATGGAGGTGGAGGCAGGAAAGATTTTGCTCAAGCAGGTGGAGTAAATAAAGATAAAATTACAGAAGCTTTTAAAGAAATTTCTAAAAAACTTAGTTAAGTTTTTTCTTTAAATTTACATCAATTGCTGTTAAGAATTGATTTGTTGTTAGGTATTTAGTTGATTTATCAATTAAGATTGCCAAATCCTTCGTCATTGATCCGCTCTCAACAGTTTCAATACACACTTCTTCAATATTAGCTGAAAATTTAATTAATTCTTCATTTCCATCAAGCTTTCCTCTGTGAGCTAAACCTCTTGTCCAAGCAAATATTGAAGCAATGGGGTTTGTAGAAGTTTCTTTTCCTTGTTGGTGCATTCTATAATGTCTAGTAACAGTTCCATGCGCAGCTTCTGACTCAACAGTTTTTCCATCGGGCGACATAAGCACACTTGTCATTAATCCTAACGAACCAAATCCTTGTGCAACTGTGTCTGACTGAACGTCTCCATCATAATTTTTGCATGCCCAAATATATCCACCATTCCACTTCATTGCACAAGCTACCATGTCATCAATTAATCTATGTTCATAAGTAATATTAGCTTTTTTAAATTTATCAGAAAATTCTTTTTCAAAAACTTCTTGAAAAAGATCTTTGAATCTTCCATCGTAAGCTTTTAGAATTGTATTTTTTGTAGATAAATAAACAGGCCATTTTCTTCCAAGTCCATAATTCATACAGGCTCTGGCGAAATTTTTTATAGAGTCATCCAAGTTATACATAGTTAAAGCAGTTCCTGATCCAGGAAAATCGAAAACTTTAAATTCTTTTTTATTTTTTCCATCTTTTGAAGTCCATTTTACTTCAAGATTGCCTTCACCAGGTATTAAAAAATCGGTAGCTCTGTACTGATCTCCAAAAGCGTGTCTACCTATCACGATTGGCTGCGTCCAACCTGGAACTAGCTTTGGAACATTTTTACAAATAATTGGCTCTCTAAACACCGTGCCTCCTAGAATATTTCTTATTGTACCGTTTGGAGATCTCCACATTTTTTTAAGTTTGAACTCTTCTACCCTCGCTTCATCAGGTGTGATAGTTGCACATTTTACTCCCACACCATATTTTTTTATAGCATTGGCCGCGTCAATTGTTATTTGATCATCAGTCTTATCACGACTCTCCATCCCAAGGTCATAATATTTAAGTTCAATGTCTAGGTAAGGATTTATGAGTTTATCCTTAATAAATGACCATATAATTCTAGTCATTTCATCTCCATCTAACTCTACAACTGGATTTTTAACTTTTATTTTTGACATAAAAAATAGATTGATAAACTGTGATTTTTATACATATTAAGAAAAATTTAGCAAACTTAAAATTATGTTTAATACAATATTTCCAAAGATCCATAAAGAAGGCTACAAATTCTTAGCAATTTCAGTTTTACTAACTTTTGCAGCTCTATTTTTTTCAAAATTATTAGGTTTATTACTTATAATAATCTCTATCTGGGTATACTATTTTTTTAGAGATCCTGAACGTTTTTCAATTGACAATGATAGTTATTTAGTGAGTCCTGCGGATGGGCTCATAACAGATGTTTCAGAGCGATCTGGTCCAGAAGAGCTACGACTTGAAAACACTTCATTTACAAGAGTAAGTATTTTTATGAATGTTTTTAATTGCCATGTTAATAGAGTACCGGCTTCTTGTAAAGTTGAAGAAATATATTATAAACCAGGAAAATTTTTAAATGCATCTTTAGATAAAGCGTCCGAAGAAAATGAAAGAAATTATTTTAAAATAACTTCAAAAAAAGATAACGAAGAAATTGTAATTGTTCAAATAGCAGGATTGATTGCTAGAAGAATAGTTTGTGATGTTGAACAAGGCCAAGACTTAAAACAAGGAGACAGAATAGGAATGATAAGATTCGGAAGTAGAGTAGATATATATTTTAAAAATAAAAAAGTTTTAGCTAAACTTGGTCAAAATGTTGTTGCTGGAGAAAGTTTAATTGCATCTGAATAATGGAACAAAATAAAAAATTTAAAATAGTTTCATCAAAGAAAACTAGATATCTTCTACCAAATATACTTACTTTAGGTGGAGTATGTCTTGGAATAAGTTCAATAAAATTCTCTATCGATGGTAATTTTAGTTTATCAGTCACTCTAATTCTTTTAGCTGCAATATTTGATGCACTTGATGGAAGAATTGCAAGATTAATAAAAGGGACGTCAGAGTTTGGAAAAGAATTAGACTCTTTAACTGATTTTGTTAGCTTTGGTATAGCCCCTGTATTTATATTATATTTTTGGGAATTGAATTCTTACGGCAAACTTGGGTGGGCTATTGCTCTAATTTACTCTGTTTGCTGTGTGTTGAGGTTAGCTAGATTTAATTTAACTAAGCATGATGACAATCATGCATGGAAAAATAATTTTTTTGAAGGAATACCATCACCTGCTGGAGGGTTAATAATATTGATACCATTAATTTATGAATTGAGTAATTTTGATTTTGATCTCAATTTGAGATTTATCACACCTTATCTAACTATTTTCATTGCCTTGATGTTAGTGAGTAAAGTTCCAACTCCTTCACTAAAAAAGATATCGATCTCACCAAAAACTACTATTTTTTTACTTCTGTCCGTAGGAGTGATTTTCATCGCTCTATTATTCTATACTTTTAAAACTCTTCTTTTTTTAAGTCTGATATATCTAATTATCATACCTGTAAGTATTTTTTTCTATAAAAAACACATAAAAAAACATTCAACGCAAATATCAGATGAAGATCATGAAGATATTTTGTAATGAAAAAATCTAAAAGATTAAAAAAAAGTAATTCTTGGAAAATTAAACAACATAGAGATCCTTTTTTTAAAAAATCAAAAATACTGGGCTACAGATCTAGAGCTTCATTTAAGTTGATTGAACTAAATGAAAAATTTAAATTTCTGAAAACCAATACGAATCTTTTAGACTTAGGCGCATGTCCAGGTAGCTGGTCACAAGTAGCGAGCAAAATAATTACTAATGGCAAAATTTTATCGATAGATATCAAAAATATGAGTCCTATTAAAAATGTTAATTTCTATAAAAGTGATATTTTTGAAAAAACAACAAAAAATAAAATTAGAGATTTTTTTAATGGTAAATTGGATGTAATTATTTCAGATATGGCAGCAGATACTACCGGCAATAAATCACTCGATTCTATTAGGACAAATCAATTATGTTTAGAAATCCTTCATTTATCTCCTAAAGTGCTTGTTTCTAATGGAGTTTTTGTATCAAAAGTGTTTATGGGTGATGATTTTGATGAAATTAAAAAATTAGCTAAAACTTTATTTAAAGATATAAAATTCTTTAAACCAGTATCTAGCAGAAATGAATCAAAGGAAACTTATATACATTGTAAAATTTTAAAGACTTTATAATTTTTAAAAATTGTTTATAAGTTTATATGGAAACAATAAAAGAGTCTTTAACCTTTGACGATGTATTACTAATTCCAAAATATTCTGATGTATTGCCATCCGAAACAGATATTTCATTAAACTTAACTAAAAAAATAACTTTAAAAGTACCATTTTTATCTTCAGCTATGGATACAGTTACAGAGTCTAAAATGGCAGTGGCGATCGCACAAGCTGGTGGTGTTGGGGTTATACATAGGAACTTAAACATTAAAAAACAATCAGATGAGGTACTTAAAGTTAAGAAAAAAAAATTAATTGTAGGTGCTGCAGTTGGCACAAATTATGAAGATTTAGAAAGAGCTAGGTCATTAATTGATAATGGATGTGATTTAATTGTTATAGACACTGCTCATGGACATAGTGCAAAAGTGCTAAAGGTGTTGTCGAAACTAAAGAAAATAAATTTAAATGTTCCTGTTTGCGTAGGTAATATTGCAACCGCGGAGGCTTCAAAAAAATTATATAATTCTGGTGCTGATATAATAAAAGTAGGAATTGGGCCTGGCTCTATATGTACTACAAGAATGGTTGCTGGTATCGGTGTCCCGCAGATTTCTGCAATTATGGAGGTCAAAGGTGCATTAAAAAACAAAAAAATTAAAATTATCTCGGATGGCGGAATAAAATTTTCTGGAGACATTGCAAAAGCTTTAGCTGCTGGAGCAGATGCTATAATGATGGGGTCTATCTTTGCAGGCACTGATGAGAGTCCAGGAAAAAAATTTAAGATAAAGGGAAAAACATATAAACAATATAGAGGAATGGGCTCGATTGGCGCAATGTCATCAGGTTCAGCTAATAGATATTTTCAAAAAAACTTTAAAGATAAGTCAAAATTCGTACCCGAGGGAGTAGACGGAAGAGTCGAATACAAAGGTAATGTTTCGAAAATAATTTATCAATTGCAAGGAGGGTTGCGCTCCTCAATGGGATATATAGGAGCAAAAAATTTAAATCAAATTTCAAAAAATGCTAAGTTTATTAAGATTACAAAAGCAGGTTTTTATGAAAGTATGGTACATAGTGTGGAGATTACACAAAAAACTATAAATTATAAATTATGATATTTAGATTAAAATTAACTTTAATTTTATTGTTATTACCAAATAAGTTAATGGCAAACAATTTTTATTTTGATGAAGGTTTGAAACTTTTCGAGAGTGAAAAATTTGAAGAGGCAAAGTTTAAATTTGAACAAAACATAGTATTTAACCCAAAAAGTGAAATGTCTTATTTATATTTGTCTAAAATTTTTGAAAATTTAAAAGATAAAAATTTACAGGAAAAGAATTTAAACACAGTTATTCTTTTAAATCCGAAAAATGAAGAAGCAATTTATAATTTGGCAAAATTAAAACTGGAATCATCAGATTATCAAAAAAGTAAAGAATTGAATAGTAGACTAAACAACATTTGTGATAAATTTTGTAATCAAAGCAAAAAATTAAAAATTGAAATTGAAAATTTATCAAAAAAGTAAATGCAATTTCAAAAATTTAATGAAAGTATATTAATTATTGATTTCGGATCACAAGTAACTAAATTAATAGCAAGGAGAATAAGAGATTTAGGTGTCCATTCTGAAATAGTCACTCCAAAGGAGATAAAAAAAATTAGAGATTACTCTAAAATTAGAGGCATAATATTTTCGGGGGGACCATCATCAGTCACAAAAAGTAATTATCAAAGTGTACCAAATCATATTTTTGACAAAAAAATTCCAATCCTTGGAATATGTTATGGTTTGCAATTAATTGCGAAACTGTACGGAGGAAAAATCAAGTCATCAAATAAAAAAAGGGAGTTTGGTAGAGCTTTTATATTTAAGAAAAGTAGATCCTTGCTTACTAAAAATTTCTTTAACCCTGGAGTTGCCGTCTGGATGAGCCACGAAGATGCAGTAGTTAAACTGCCAAAAAAGTTTAAATCAATTGCTTTTACAAAAGATTCTAAATTGACAATAATTGAAAATAAAAAAGATAATATTTATGGGGTTCAATTTCATCCAGAAGTTACTCATACAGATAATGGTAAAAAGATATTTAAGAATTTTTTATTTTCTATATGTAAAGTAAAAAAGAAATGGAATGTAGCATCTCAGAAAAATAAATTAATTAAAGATATAAAAAATTTAGTCAAAAAAGATAAAGTTATTTGTGCTCTTTCAGGAGGAGTGGATAGTAGCGTTGTAGCATTATTAATTAATAAAGCTATCAAAAAAAATTTGATTTGTATTATGGTTGATACTGGATTAATGCGAAAAAATGAGTTTAGGTACACTTATAAAATTTTCAAAAAAAAATATAAACTTAATGTTCACTTGATTGATGCTTCAAATATATTCTTAGGCAAACTTAAAAATATATCCAATCCTGAAAAAAAAAGGAAAATAATAGGAAATTTATTTATTAAGGTATTTGAAAGTGAGGCAAAGAGATTTAAAAAGGTAAAATACCTTGCTCAAGGTACTCTTTACCCTGATATAATTGAAAGTAAATCATCTACGGGCAGCAAAACTTCAAAAATAAAATCTCATCATAATGTCGGAGGACTGCCCAAAAAGATGAACTTAACTTTAATTGAGCCTTTAAAAGAATTTTTTAAGGATGAAGTTAGAATTCTTGGTAAGACTATAGGGTTAGAAAAAAATATTTGCCATAGACATCCGTTCCCTGGTCCCGGATTAGGTATAAGAATTATAGGAAACATAACTAAAGAAAAAATTAAAATTCTTCAGGAAGCAGATCATATTTTTATAAATGAATTAAATAAAAATAATCTTTATGATAAAATTTGGCAAGCTTACGCTGCACTGCTCCCAATAAAAACCGTGGGAGTCATGGGGGACTCAAGAACCTATGAATTTACTTGTTTACTAAGAGCAGTCATTTCTGAAGATGGAATGACCGCTGATTATTTCAGCTTCCCGAAAGAATTTTTAGACAATATATCAAATAAAATAATAAATAATGTGAAAGGAATTAATAGAGTAGTGTATGATATAAGCTCAAAACCACCTAGTACAATTGAATTAGAGTAAATACAATTTAAAGCATGAATAAAAAAATTCAAAATATTATAAACAAAAAAAATAAAACTAAGATTGTCAGCTTAACAGCTTATTCTAAAAATATTGCTAAAATTTTAGACAAACATTGCGATATAGTTTTAGTTGGAGACTCTTTAGCGAATGTTTTGTATGGCCTAAAAAATACTCACAAAATTAATTTAGAAAATATGATCCAACATACTGTCAGTGTAAGAAAAGGTATTAAAAACTCTTTATTAGTAGTAGATATGCCCAAAGGTTCATATGGGAACTTAAAATCCGCAAAGAAAAATGCAAAATTATTAATGAGAAAGACTAATTGTGATGCAGTTAAAATAGAAAGTAACAATAAAAATTTTAAAATAATAAGATCTTTAGTTAAATATAATATCCCAGTTATGGGCCACATCGGTTTTACTCCACAATACAAGAAAAAATTCAAAATTGAAGGTGACTCCAAAAAAAAAGCAAATAAACTTCTTATAGAAGCAAAAAATATTGAAAAAGCAGGAGCTTTTTCAATTGTGCTAGAGTGCGTTTACCCTAAAGCATCAAAATTAATCACTAGTAATTTAAAAATACCAACAATTGGAATCGGCTCATCGAATAATTGTGATGGGCAAATTCTTGTGACCGATGATATGCTAGGGATAAGTGGTTTTTATCCTAAATTTGTAAAAAAATACTTATCTCTTGATAGAATTATTGAAAAAGCTATAAAAAAATATACTAGAGAAGTAAAATTAGAAAAATTTCCTTCAAAAAAAAATTTTTTAAATGGATCAAGACACAGATAAAAATCTAGAATTTACTAATAAGTTAAAATTATTTTTTATCAAACAAAAAATAAAAATAATTTTAATCTTTTTTACTTTCGTTCTCATATCAATAATTTTTTTAGCGATGAAGATTTTTCAAGAAAGAGAAAATATTTCAATTTCAGAAAAATTTATAAAAGCTAATATTTATTTATCTTCTGAAAACAAAGATAAATCAAAAGAATTGTACGAGGAAATAATAAAAAGTAAAAATAAATTTTATTCAATTTTAGCGTTAAATACGATTCTAGAGAAAGGATTGGAAAATAATGAAGATGTAATAATTAATTATTTTGACACTTTGAAAGATTTATCAATACCATCTGAACAAAAAGATCTTTTAATTTTTAAGAAAGCTTTATATTTAATTCAAATCTCAAAAACTGAAGAAGGTGAAGGTTTGTTGAGAAAACTTTCTAATTCCGACTCTTATTTGAAAAATATTTCAGATCAGATATTAGAAAATTAAATTTGAGAATAAATGAAAAATAAAATTATATTTCTATTTATTATTATATTCTACAGTTGTTCATTTGATAATAAATCTGGTATTTGGAAAAATGAAAATTTAATTACTAAAGACAACAATGATAGTTTCAAAGATTTTAAAAAGCTTTCAATAACTTATACTCCTTATAATAAGATAGTAAATATTAAAAAAAATTTTAAATTTAAAGCACCTGCTTTAATCAGCGTAACTGAATGGAATGATATTTTTTTGAGTGATAATAATAATCTATTGAATCTTAAATATTCCAATTTAAATAAACAAAATTTTAGAAGTAAAAAAATTTCAAGAAAAAATATTGGTAATTATATTTTATCAGAAAATAAAAATATTATATGTAGCGATTCTTACGGGAATATATTTATTTTTTCTTTAATTGATAATAAACTAATCAATAAATTCAATTTTTATAAGAAAAAATTTAAAAATATTGAAAAAAAGTTAAATCTAATAGTAGAGAATGGGACAATTTATGTTTCCGATAACATAGGTTTTTTGTATGCTTTTGACTATAAAAAAAACAAAGTAATTTGGGCAAAAAATTATAAAATTCCTTTTCGTTCAAATTTGAAAATATCTCAAGATAAACTATTAGCCTCAAATCAAAATAACAATCTATATTTTTTTAACAAATATTCTGGAGAAATTATTAAATTAATTCCAACGGAGGAAATAACTGTAAAAAATGAGTTCGTAAATAATTTATCTTTAGATAAAAATTACATCTTTTTTTTAAACACATATGGATCTTTATATGCTGTAACAAAAAAAGATATGGAAATAAAATGGTTCGTAAATTTGAATCAATCTTTAGATATTAACCCAAGCAATTTATTTATGGGAAATCAAATAGTCAATAATAATAAAAGAATTGTAGTTAACTCGAACGAATCTACTTTTATCTTAGATACTGAGACGGGCACAATACTTTCTAAAAAAAAATTTAGTTCGAATTTTAAGCCAATAATTATAGACCAATATTTTATCTCAATAAGTAAAAATAATTTTTTAATTTTAACAAATATTAACAGTGGTGAAATATTATATTCACTCGATATAAATCAAGAAATAGCAAATTATGTAAAAAGTAAAAAAAAGGAAATTCAAATTAAAAATATAATGATAGTAAATAATAAAATCTTTATTTTTTTAAAAAACTCTTTTCTTCTTAAGTTTGATTTTAACGGTAAAATTAAGAATATTAGCAAACTTCCCAATAAGTTGAATACTTTTCCAATTATTGTCGATGGTTCAATGGTGTATTTTGATTTTAAAAATAGACTATCGGTTGTAAATTAACTATTAGATTTACCACTCAATAATGATAATTGCTTAACTTTTAACCCTTTTAAGTTATCAGATGGTTTTATAGGATAATCACCAGTGAAATAATGATCACTAAATTGAGGATAATTATCGTTTCTTTTTTCACCTGATAAAGCTTTATAGAGACCGTCTAAACTTAAAAATTTTAAAGTTTTGGCATTAATATATTCAGTCATTTCTTTTATATTTTTTTTATGCGCAAGCAATTCACTCTCTGTTGGCATATCTACTCCATAAAAGTCAGGATATTTTATTTGTGGACATGCAATTCTTACATGAACTTCTTTTGCACCACTCTCGTAAAGCATTTTAACGATTTTATGACATGTAGTCCCTCTTACTAAAGAGTCGTCAATTAAAATTATTGATTTATTCTTCACAATTGTTTTAGTAGAACTCAATTTTAATTTTACTCCTAAACTTCTTATATTTTGAGTAGGTTCAATGAACGTTCTACCAACATAGTGGTTCCTTATTAGACCCAACTCAAATAACTTCTTGGATTGCTCAGCATATCCAAGTGCAGCTGGTACACCAGAGTCTGGCACTGGTACAACAAAATCTGCATTTAAATCAGTTTCTTTTGCAAGTTCAAAGCCCAGATTTTTTCTATATTCATAAGCACATTTTCCATTAATTAAACTATCCGGTCTTGCAAAATAAATATATTCAAATACACAGGGTCTAGGTTTTTGCACTGGGAATGGTTTAATGCTTTCAAGCTTTTCCTTTTCAACAAATACTATTTCCCCATTCTCTACCTCTCTTAAAAATTTAGCTCCAACTATGTCTAAAGCACAAGTTTCTGAAGCAAAAATATAAGAGTTCTTAAGTTTTCCAATTACTAGTGGCCTTATTCCAAATGGATCTCTCACACCTACCAATTTTTTATTTGTCATCAGAATTAGTGAGTATCCTCCTTGAATTTGAAAAAGAGTGTCAATCAACTTGTCTAAAAATTTAATTCTTTTGGATTTTGCGATTAACTGAACAATAGTTTCTGTATCACTTGTCGTTCGAAATATCGCTCCATCTTTAACAAGATTTTCTCTTAGAAGCAGCGCATTAGTCAGATTCCCATTATGAGCTACACTTAATCCACCCATATGTAAGTCAGCAAAAAATGGTTGAATATTTCTCAATGAAGTTTCTCCAGTAGTTGAATATCTATTGTGACCAATTGCAAACTCTCCAGGTAACTTTTTTATAACTTCTGAACTTGTAAAGTGATCCCCAACTAATCCTTGTCTTTTTTCAGAATGATAATTTTTTCCATCAAATGAGACTATTCCACATCCTTCTTGCCCTCTATGTTGTAAAGCATGTAATCCTAAGGCCACAAGTGCAGAAGCATCAATATGATTAGAAATTCCAAAAACACCACATTCTTCTCTTAACTTATCTAAATTAAATTTTTTCAATTTTTTCTTTCGTGTTAATAAAATCTTTGCTTGAAGGAAACTCTTCAATTAATAATTCACTTCCTTTGTTAATTATATTAAATGATTTTGCTCTATCTGCAGATATATCCCAATTTTTATAATGATAAAACCAATTAAATATCGTAAATATACACACACACACTACATATCCCTTAAAAAAACCAAATAACAAGCCAAAAGTTTTATCAATTGAACCAACCCCAGTCCAAGTTACTGCTCTGCTTAAAGCTTTACCAATCACAATTAGTAGAAATAATGTGAAAATAAAAATAGCCATACCTAATCCTATATTATTAATAAATTTAGACTCAATATAATCGCTGACATAGGGTTGAAGTCTTGGCACTAAAATTATTGTGATTATTGTAGAAAGCACCCATTTCATAAAAGAAATCAAACTAAGTGAAAAACCTTTTAAAAAACATTGGACAACGCTGTAAGTCATTATAGTGGCAACAGCTATGTCGAATAAATTAATATTTGCTAAAATATTTTCTACGTATTCCAACATTAAAAAGGCTCTGCACCATCACCAAAAGGCTTATAAACTAATATTAATTTGGGAAGCAAAGTCAGCACTGAAATCATTGCCAAAAGCATAGCTACTCCTGTAAAAAATCCAAAATAAATTGTTGGAATAAAATTTGACAAAATGAGTATGGAAAATCCAAATACAATTGTTATTGAAGTATTCAAAATAGCAATACCCACAGTTTGATGGCATCTATCTAATGTTTGATTGTAATCTTTGATTTTATCAAATTCTTCTCTAAATCTATAAATATAATGAATGCTATTATCAACTGCGATACCAATAGTTATCGCAGCAATTGTGATCGTCATCATATCAAGAGGAATGTTCATTAACCCAATAATTCCAAGAATAAAAAAAGCAGCAATAAAATTTGGTACAATTCCTATAAAAGATAAAGTAACATTTTTAAATAGGATAAAAAACATTAAAAATATTCCTAACATCACAATCCCCAAAGTAAGAATTTGGGATTTGAATAAACTTTGTAATAAATTATTGAACAGGATCAATACACCAGTGAGTTTATATTCCTCTTTCTCTAAATTTAATTTAATGTTCAGATCACTGTTAATTTTATTTAAAAGGTCGTTTCTTCTTAAGTTTTCAAGAGAGTCTTTTACTCTTACAGAAATTCTGGCTTCATCTTCTTCAACCGAAATATAAGGTGATACAATTTCTTGTTTAATTTCATTTGGAATTTTACTGTATAAAACTGCAATTTCTAAGCTTTGCAATTCTTTCTTATTTAAATCTTCTGCTACTCTTAAAATTGACCCAAAAGATAAGACTTTTCCTATTTCTGGTAAGGAGTCTAAATAATCATGCACTTTAAGAATTTTATCCATTTTATCCCTGGTAAACCAATATTTTGATTTATCTTCCTCTTTTTCATTATCTTCATCCCATTCAGAAAATTCATCGTCATCCATTTTTTTACTTTTTGTAGATGGAAATTTAAGAATAACATTTAAAGGTGTTGTTCCTCCAAGATCATCATCAATTTTTTTCATCCCTTTGTAAATCTCAGTTTCTTTATCAAAGTAATTAATAAAACTATTTTCCACTTTAAGTTTTGATATTCCAAATATACTCAAAAAAATTATTATTAAAGTAGGCCCGAATATCAAAATTTTATTTCTTTTGGCGATAGATCCAAGCATTAAAGTTATAATTGACTTATCTTTTTCTTTTACTTCAATTTCATTTTCTTTAGCAAAAATATTTAATAGAGAGGGTAAAAGTGTAAAAGTTATTATTAACGAAATAAGCAATCCTAGTGTCATCATCCAACCAAAATCAATAATTGGTTTAATTCCACTAAATACTAATGACAAAAAAGCACAAATTGTTGTTAAAACAGTATATAAAATTGGAGGCATCATTTTTTTACTTGCCAAAATTATTGCTTCTCCTTTTGATAAAAGTGGAAATTCTTTTCTCAATTGTAAAAATCTTACAGTAATATGGATATTCATTGCCATGTTCAATATTAACATTAAAGCGATAAAGTTTGATGAAATAACAGTAACTTTCCAACCAATTAAACCTAATAAGCCTATCATAATTATAACTGATGTAGCACAACCAAGCAAAGGCATGATCACCCATTTAATTTTTTTGAAAATAAACCAGAGAGTAAAAATTATGAATAAAAAAACTCCAACCCCAAATACAATTATATCATTTTTAATAAAACTCATCATGTCATTAGTAATCATTGGAATTCCGCCCAAATGAATTTTTGCATTCTCTCCGTATTTATTTATTATATCCCGTATTTCATTTATATTTTGATGATTTCGAGTATTATAAAGATTTTTGTATTCTTCATACTCTTTTAAAAATTTTTTATAGTTTTGTTTCTCCTCATTTTTTAATCCAACTTCAATAGACTGATTGAAATATTTATCTTTGACTTTGATGTACTCAGCTAATCTTTTATCTTTTTTTAAATAAACTACTATTCCTGAGGTTTTCCCATCTTCACTTATTACGTAATTTTTATATATAGGACTATTTAGTATCTCTTCAAAACCTCTATTTCTATCAATTTCAGGATATGCCAGTGTTTTATAATTTTTTAATCTATCCATTAAATTTTCGTCTGTGCTTTTCAATAAAGGGACATCAATTACTGTAATTACACTATCAACCCAGGTTAATTTTTCTATTTTTGATTTTAACAACTGTAAGTTAAGGATAGTTTCTTTATCAGTAAAGCTTGAAACAGGTGTATAAGTTAGAATTAAGAAATCTTTAGATTTATACCTTTCATTAATCTCTCTTAAATATTTTAGGTCTTGGTCACCTTCTAAAAGAAGTGCATCGGAGGATGCATCCAGATTAAAATCTTTAGCTTTATAAAGAGAGAAAACAATTAATCCTAATAACAAAAAAAGAGTTATTCTTGAGAAATCTACTACGAATTTTTTATAAATATAAGACCACATCAGAATAATTCAGATATATCGTAATTTATTTATAACTAAAGAAAAAACTAGTTCTAATTTTTGCTTAAATCTTTAAATTTGGTGTAAATTCCCTCAAACTCGACTTTAATAGTGCCAGTTGGACCATGTCTTTGTTTTCCAAGAATAATGTCAGCAAGACCATTTACATCATTCATCTTTGATTGCCATTCTGCATGCTCTATAGAACCTAATTTAGGTTGTTTTCTTTCCAAATAATAAGCCTCCCTATACACAAACATTACAACATCTGCATCTTGTTCAATCGATCCAGATTCTCTTAAATCAGCTAACTGCGGTTGTTTATCATCTCTTTGTTCCACTGCTCTAGATAGTTGTGATAAAGCCAAAATCGGTACTGATAATTCTTTAGCCAAAGCCTTTAGCCCTTGAGTAATTTCAGAAATTTCCTGAACTCTGCCTTCATTTTTATTTGAGCTTGACCTCATTAATTGAATATAATCAACAACCACTAGATTTAACCCATGTAATCTTTTTATTCTTCTAGCTCTATTACTTAGTGTTGCTATGGTGATTGCAGGAGTTTCATCGATAAATAAAGGAAGATTGTATATATTTCTTGAGGTTTCTATGTATCTGTTTATTTCTTCTTCTGAAACTTTTCCTCTTCTGATGTCATCAGATTTAATTTTTGCTTGTTCGGACAAAATTCTAGTAGATAACTGTTCAGATGACATCTCTAAAGAAAAAAAAGCGACTGATGATTTTTCTTCTCTTTTTGAAATATGTTGTGCCGCATAATAAGCAATATTAGTTGCTAAAGCAGTTTTTCCCATAGAGGGTCTCCCAGCTAAAATGATTAGATCAGATTTGTGTAAACCACCAAGCTTTTCATCTAAATCAGTCAGGCCTGTTGGAACTCCAACAATTGCTTGATCACTTTGCATTGCCATTGTTGCCATTTGTATAGTTTGATCTAACGCCTGATTAAATTTCAAATAAGATTGAGAGAAAGTTCCTTTTTCTGCTAAATCATAAAGTGACTTTTCAGTTCCTTCAATAATACTTTCTGCGTTTTGTTCATCTGAGCTAGCGTTCAAAGTATCTGAAGATAGTTTATTAGAAATTAACAATAATTCTCTTCTTAAATACATTTCGTGAACAATTTTAGCATAATCTATTGCTTGCTTAGGAGAACTTGAAAACCTTGTGAGTTTTACTAAATATTCAGTTCCTCCGACCTCAGTAAGCATATTATCTTTTTCAAAAAAATTTTTTAAGGTGATCGGATTTGCGATCATTCCCTTGTTGTTTAAATTTTGGATTACTTCAAATATTTTAATATGAGCTGGATCATAAAAAATAGAGGAATTTACTATGTTAGAAATTTCGTCAATGATATCGTTGTTTACAAGTATTGATCCTAATAGCGCTTGCTCAGCTTCAATATTTGAAGGATGTTTATTTTCGGCATTATTTATAATTGTTTTTATTTCTTTCACCTTCACATAATATGCTCGGTTGAAACTTATTAAAGATAAAAGTTACACACTTTTTTTTATAATCTGTGGAAAAGTTATTTAGTCTGAATTTTACTGATTTCTATAGAGATGTTAGCTTTTACTTCAGAATGAAAATTTATTTCTACTTTGTAAACACCAATTTTATTCAATTCTTCTTTTAAAATAATTTGCGAGGGACTAACATCTGCATTAGTTTTTTCTTTAATCAAATTTGATATTTCTTTAGGTTTTATTGAACCATATAAATCTCCATTTTCTTTACTTTCTTTTGAAAATCTAAAAGTTTTGTTGTTTACCAACTTAGCTATTTCTTTGAATTTATTTTTGGTCTCTAAATTTTTTTTATTTAATTCATCCTTTTTTTTATTTACTAAATCAAGATTTTCTTTGTTAAACCTCAGAGCCTTACCTTCTTTAAGAAGAAAGTTTCTTCCATAACCATTTTTAACCTTAACCTTATCACCAATATTTCCAAGGTTAAGAATATTTTCTAATAGAATTAATTCCATTAAATAAGTCCTAAGATTTTAGCTCTTTTTATTTCACGAGTTAATTTTCTTTGTTTATTGTATGAAACAGAAGTAATTTTTGAAGATATGATTTTCCCGTTATCAGAAACATACTTTTTAAGCAGACTTACATTTTTATAATCAATAATTGGAGCGTTTTTTATAGATAAAGGACATTTTTTTGAAAATTTATTGTCTGATTTTTGAAACAGGCTTAGCTTATTGAGAGAGCCTGTAGTTTTTCTTTGAAATTTTCTATTTTTTCTCTTCATCATTTTTCTTTTTTGAAAAATTCTTTGTTTACGTCCAGTTTTTTGTATTTTACTGTAAGATATCTTATAATTTTTCCATCGATTTTGATTTTTTTATCAATAGCTTTTAAAGTTTTATTATCTCCCTCAAATTTGTAATGAATGTAAAAGCCTTTTCTGTAATTTTTGATTTTATTCGCTAAATTAAGCAATCCCCATTCTTCGATTTTCAGGACTTTACCGGATGAACTATTTATAAGTTCATTATACGTTTCTTTAATTACCCTCAATTCTTTTTCAGCTAAATCCTGTTTAGCAACTATAGTATTTTCGTAAAAAGCCATATAATGTTATCAATCTTTTAAGTGGTGGGTTATACTATAATGTAGAATTATAGCAATACTAATTATTATTGATTAAATTAAGAAATATGGGTGCTTTATTATTTCCAGGTCAAGGATCACAAATTATAGGAATGGGGTCAGAATTTTTTGATAATTTTGCAAAAGTAAAAAGAATATTTAAAGAAGCTGACGAAAAATTAAATTTTAATATTTCAAAAATAATTTTAAATGGCCCTGAAAATAAATTACAGTTAACTCAAAATACTCAACCAGCTATTCTTACAGTTAGCTATTCAATTTTTAAAATTTTAAAAGAAGAATTTAATTTTGATTTAAAGCAAATAAAATTTTTTGCAGGACATTCTCTAGGAGAGTATAGTGCTCTAGTTTGTGCTGGTTCACTAACTTTTCACGATGCACTTTATCTTCTTTATGAAAGAGGGAAAGCAATGCAAGAAGCAGTCCCTATAGGAAAAGGAGCGATGATAGCTGTTTTAGGTATAAATATAGATGAAGTAAGAGAATTAATTTTAAAATTTCAAAATAATAGTGCAGGCATTTGTGAAATAGCTAACGATAATGCTAAAGGTCAAGTAATTATAAGTGGTGACAGCGAAAGTGTTAAAAAATTTCAACTTTTTATTAAAGAAAAAAAAATAAAAAGCATACCTTTAAAAGTAAGCGCGCCGTTTCATTGCTCGTTAATGAAATCTGCTGCTGAAACTATGAGAGAAAAAATAAATAATACTAAATTTATTGATCCAAAATTTAATATTATTAGCAATGTCAAAGCTTTGCCAGAAACTGACGTTAAAAATATTAAAAATTTATTGATCGATCAAATTTTTAAAACAGTAAAATGGAGGGAAAGTATCATTTATATCTATAATAAAGGAGTTACGAATTTTATTGAAATAGGGCCGGGAAAAGTTCTAAATGGAATGGTAAAAAGGACATTAAACAACGTAAAAAGCTTTTCAATTAATTCGATAGCTGATATTAAAAATCTTGTAAATGAATTTAAAAAATAAAAAAGTCCTTATCACTGGCGCAACAGGGGGGATAGGTAATTGTATTATAAAAAAATTTGATGAACTTGGAGCAAAAATAGTAGCTTCTGGGACTAACGAAGATAAATTAAAAAATCTCAAAAATAAATTTTCTAATATACATTCAGAAAAATTTAAATTGGATGATCATGATAAAATTGAAAATTTTATTAATCTTGTAGACCAAAAATTAGGTGGTTTAGATATATTAATAAATAATGCGGGTATAACACTAGATAATTTATCAATTAGATTATCAGAGGAGAATTGGAAAAGGGTTATAGATATTAATTTAACATCCACTTTTTTAATGTGTAAATCTGCATTAAAAAAAATGCTTAAGCAAAAAAATGGAAAAATAGTAAATATTACTTCAATAGTCGGACACACTGGAAATCTTGGTCAAGCTAATTATGCAGCTTCTAAAGCCGGCATCATTGCTTTCTCAAAAAGTTTGGCGATTGAGTATGCAAAAAAAAATATCAATATAAATTGTGTTTCACCTGGGTTTATAAAGACCGAAATGACCGATAAAATTAACAATGATTTCAAAAAAATTCTTTTAAGCAAGATTCCATCTGGAACTCTTGGCACTGGTGATGATGTATCAAATTGTGTAGCATTTTTAGCTTCTGACATGGCCAATTATATTAATGGTGAAACAATACATGTTAATGGCGGAATGTATATGGCTTGACAATTCTGTTCAATAATCTATTAAGAAATCATACACACGAAAGGAATTCATGTCAGACGATGTTAAAGCAAAAATAAAAAAAATTGTAGCAGATCATTTAGGAATTGAGGAAGAAAAAGTAACTGACGAGGCAAGTTTTATCGACGATCTCGGAGCTGACAGCTTGGATACAGTTGAGTTAGTTATGGCTTTTGAGGAAGAATTTGGTTCAGAAATATCCGATAGCGAAGCTGAAAAAATATTGACCGTTGGTGATGCTATAAAGTTTATTGAGAGTAAAACTAGTTAAAAAATAATTTTCTGTTAATGCAACATGATAAAGAAAATATCATGGTAATTTTATCCTCTCCTTCTGGCGTAGGTAAAACAACCCTAACCAAAAAAATTCAACAAAAATATAAAAATTTTAAAATTTCAGTATCTCATACTACAAGAACTCCACGATCAAATGAAGTTGATGGAGTGGATTATCATTTTGTCTCAAAAGAGAAATTTAAAGAATTAATCAGTAATGGAAAATTTTATGAATATGCAAAAATTTTTGAAAATTATTATGGAACACTTAAAAGCATAGTAGATGAAACTATTAGAGAAAATGATATTTTATTTGATATAGATTGGCAGGGCACAAAGCAACTTTCTAAATTTAAAAATCTCAATCTAATAAAAATTTATCTTATTACTGATAAAGAAGAACTAAAGAGCAGGTTAATTAAAAGAAATCAAAATACAGACGAGGAGGTAAAAAAAAGATTTGACTCATTTGATGAAGATATAAAACACTGGAATGACTACGATTATATAATAATCAATCAAAATCTTGAGAATTGTTTTAGGCAGATTGAAAACATAATTGAAGTTAATAAAACTAAAAATTTTTCTTTTCAAAAAACTCAGTAATTTTGTAGTAAATATCTGGACTTAGTTGAGATGGTCTATAGTTAAGCATTAAACCGTTGATCTGGCTTATCTCTTTCTTATTTAAAATTTTTTTAATATTTTTGCTTATCATTTTTCTTCTTTCTGAAAATAAAATATTTGTTACTTTTTCGAGATTATTTATATTTTTAATTTCGAATCCATTTATTTGAATTGGGCGAAAATGTAAAAGAGTTGAAGTTATCTTTGGTTTTGGAATGAAACAATTAGCAGATACATTAAATTTTTTTAATATCTTAAATCGATAATTAGATATTATTGATATTCTTCCATAGTTAGTTGAGAGATATTTTCCTGTAATTTTATCGGCTAATTCTTTTTGAAACATTAATATAAGATCATTAAATTTAGGTGGCCAAACATTAAATTTTAAAAATTTTATTAAAATTTGCGAAGAAATATTATAAGGCAAATTACCAAATACAATAGTTTCTTCTTTAATTATTTTCTCAACATTTAAATTTAAGATATCTTCATTATAAAATTCTAAAAAATTATAATGTGAAAATTTTAGGTTCAAGTTTTCGAACAAAGAGTTATCCTTTTCAATTAGTGTTAGAGATTTTGGATTATTTTTCAAAATTTCTTCAGTCAAAGCACCTTTACCAGGGCCTATTTCAATAACATTTTTATTTCTAATATCAACAGAGTTGATTATTTTTTTTATTATATTTTTGTCAATTAAAAAATTTTGTCCTAAAGATTTTTTAGCAAACTTCATTTTTAAAACTATTTAAAAAATTTATGCTATTCAATAAACTAAAATAATTTGCTTTATTTTTACCAATTAAACTGATTGCTGTTCCATGATCAGGAGAGGCTCTAAAATATTTAAGACCTAAAGTAATATTAATGGCATTAAATTTAAATATGGTCTTAAATGGCGTAAGCACTTGATCGTGATACATTCCTACAATAACGTCATAATTTTTCCAATTCATAAAAACAGTATCAGTGACAAGAGGTCCAAATGCGTTAATTTTAAGCTTTTTTAATTTTAATATTGCAGGATTAATTTTCTTTTTTTCTTCCGAATGCTTTCTTAGTTCACCGTTATGTGGATTTAATCCTAAAATTCCTATTTTCGGTTTTTTTCTAAAATTTTGTAAATACCATGAATTTATTTTAATTACTTTATTAACAATTAAAGTATTATTGATTTTTTTTGAGACATCTTTAACATCTATGTGAGTTGTAATAGGAGAAACAGCTAATTTTCTGTTGTAAATAAGCATAACTTCTGAATCTTTTCTAATTTTACATTTTTTTGCTAAAAATTCAGTAACTCCAATTTTCTTTTTTTTTAAAAGATTTTTATTTACAGGACAATTTATAATACCTAATGAATTATTATTTAATGCTAATTTATGTGCATAATTTAGGCAATTAATTACAAATTTTGAAGAATTTTTTTTATTTACCTTAAATGGATTTCTAAAAGCAACATCAACATTAAGAACTTTTAAACTGTTACCTTTAATTTTTTGATTAAAATCGTTAATCGCGACGACTTTTATGGGGTATTTTAACTTTTTAAATTGCTGAGATAAAAGATGGGCATTTGAAATAACAAAAATTCTTTTCTTCAAAGATTTCTTCAATTTTTTCCAAGATTTATAAATGATTTCAGAGTTGATACTGTTTGGGTCTCCGCTTACTAAGATAATTTTATTTTTCATTTATATTCAATAAATACTGAGTTCCTTAGTTTAGATAAGTGACTTTTAGAATAGAGATTAAACATTTCATTTTTTTTTTGATCAATTATTCTTTCCCTAAGTTCATTTATATTTATATTTTCTACTTTAGATGTTCTTAGATCAACTAGTTTCAGAAAAAGAATACTATTTTGTCTCTTAATTGGCTGCGAGATTTGACCACTTTTCAATTTTTTTAAAATTTTAAATATTTCTTTTGATAAAGATTTTGAGCTAATCCAACCCAAATTACCTTTATTTTTAGATGAGGATGAAATACTATACTTTAAAGCTGTTGTCTCAAAACCTTCGTCTTTAATCTTATTTTTTAAATCTAAAACTATCTGTTCAATATTACTATTTTCGTCAGTCATTATTTCAATTTCTGAAATGTTATACTCTTGAAAGCTCTTTTCATTTTCAACAATCTTTTTTAGGTCATCATTTACAGAATTTTCATTTATTTCAATTTTTCCTTTATAAAAATTATAAATAAAATTTTGCCATTTAGTTTGAATTTCTATTTCTTCTAAAAAAAGATTATAATCTAAATTATTGGTCTTAAATTTCTTTTCTAAAGCCAAAATGTCATTCCCAGATATCAAATTTAAATATGAATTTATCTGACTACTATTTCTCTCAATTTTAAATTTTTTAAGTTCAATAATTTTTAATTTATTTTCAATAAGTGACTCAAGTGCTCGTTTTTTTAAATTGTTTATATTTTCCTGTGATATTTGATCTCCTGCCAAAACTAAAGAAGTAAGTATTTTGTTTTTTACTTCATAATTTGTAATTATTTCATTTTCTACTTTTAAAACAATTTTATTTGTGATTGCATTTGCTTGGACTAATAAAAAAATAAAATAAAAAAATATAATTTTATAGATTTTTATTTTCATTTATCAAAAGTTGGTGAGTTTATACTCCCAAAAGGTGTAAGAGTAATTTTGAACATAAGTGAATTTTCAGGTTCTAGTTCTGAGTCGTTATAAAACTCTCTCCTATAAACCAATCCAGCTCTTAAACAATCATTTATATATTCGTAGCTCAAATTATAAAATTCAGATGAGTCTGTAATTAAATTCCTTTTTGTTTCAAAAGAAAACATTCCTTGATCTTTATTTTTTACATTTATTTTAGTATTGAAATAATCTTGGTTTCCAATATGTTTCTTTTCTTGCAAATAATTAAAATCAAAGTCAATTGGACCAAAATTCATAATAGTCCCGAATTCATTAAAATTTAATTCTCGATAATTTTGATCCAAAGCGAATTCATAATTAAGACTAAAATTATTACTTAGCTTTATATTTGCAGACCCTACAAGATCTGAAGTTTTTTCATTAAGACTTGATTTATCAGGCATCTTATTATTTTCTGCTTCTTTAATAACTTGCGCCAAAGAAAAATCAAATTCCTTATCATTTGAAGTAGTTTTATAATCAAATCCTAAAGTTCCACTCAGACCAGTTTCAAAATTATTTATACTATTAAGTCTGTTTAAATCAAAAGCTGAACTGGGTGTTAATCTTGATCCAGAGTTTTCATTTCTCATGCTACCTGGTGCGTATCTTAAAAGTAATTTTGGTGTGAGTAAATGTTCTACATTTCCCGCTTTTTTTTGCATCATTATTTTTGAAAAAAAACCTAAAGCTCCAAATAATTCACTTGTAGTGTCTTCTTTATACTCATCAACATTTTTAACTTCATAATTAATGTTTCTCAAATTACCTAAAATTTTTGTATTTAAACCATTTTCTAAAAAAATGTCTTTTGACGACCAATCAAAATTGTTTACAACAAAATTTTTAAGCTTATTTGTATCATACAAATGAGTAGAAATATTTGTTTGTAAATCTAAATTTCCAAATTTGTCATTATTAAATAAATTTTTGTCGAAAGTAATTTCGGGCAAAATATATTCATACTTATCCTCGTAACTTTCTTTTAGAGTTTCAAACACACTTGCATTTAGACCAAAAAATAAATCATTTTTTTCGTGAGTAAAATTTATATGACTTTCTAAAGTATCTTTATTATAATCTACTAGATTAGATTTAATTTTGTATAATTTGAGATATTTATCATTTGATACATCTTGAATTGATAAACTTAAGGTATTCTTTGAGCCGTCATCTCCTGAGAAGTTTTTAACAAATTTTGAGAAGAAATGAGACTTTTCACCAGTTTTTTTTGTAGAGCTTGTTTTTTTGTAACCTTCAGTGTAACCAAAGTCAGCAAGAAAATTTGAATTCATGAAAGCTTGATGATATTCACCAAGTAATAATGGATTTTCATCTACAAAAATCTTACTTGTAAAAGTAAAATTTTTATCTTTACCCAAATCAAAAAAATAGGGTAAAGATATTCTTGTTCCTAAATTTTTTGAGTCAGTAATTGTAGGTGGTAAAAAACCAGATCTTCTTTCTACTGTTGGATCAGGATGTGAAAGTTTTGGAGTATAAAAAATTGGTATATCATAAATTTTAATTAATGCGTTATCATAATAAATAGTCTTTTTTATATTATCATGCAGCATCTTAGATGCTTGTATTGTCCAAGGAGGACATTTGTCATTTTCCCTATAATCACAAATAGTAAAAATACTTTTATTAAATATACTTTTTTTAGCAGAAAGTCTTATGGCATTCGCAAATACGCGTGGTTTATTCTTAGGATTAACTTTGACACTCTCTTCGTTTAAGAATGCTTGAATATCTGTACCCAAAATCTCTTTTTTTTTCGTATCAATATAAATTTGTGAAAATTCATAACTATTCTTTAGTTTATCTAAAATTTTTACTGAACCAACAGAATTAAATATATTATTTTTTACCTGATAATTAAAGTTTTGTAATTCAATATTATTTCCCTCTGGGTCATTTATAGATGTAACCTCATTAGAACTAATAGTTTTTCTCTTATTATCAATGATTATATCTTTACCCTTAACAATATATTTTTCTGAAGTAATAATATTGGTGGGACCAAAAGTTTTAAAAATTTCTTTGTTTTCATTGAACTCTGCATTTTCAGCAGTAATTATATTATTATCATTATCTTCGGCTATAATATTATTTTTTAAAATTAGTAATCCGATCTTCTTGTTATATTTTAAGTACTGACTTTTTATAATCTTATTTTTAGTTTTAATTACAACATCGTTTTCAAATACTGTAGTAACTTTATCTTTATCTAATGTAATATTTTTTGCTTGAATCTGAATATTCTCAGCAAATGCATTTGAAAAAAATAAAAAAGTGAATAAATAGATAAAATTTTTACTTTTCATTTATTTGCAAAACCCCAATGAATGTAAATAAACTCAATGCAATAATAGGAGCCCAAATTGATAAGGCTAAAGGAATTCTATCTGTTTGACCTAAAGCAATTGATAGATCTTTAAAATAATAAACCAGGACACTTATAATTAGGCCTAAAACTATAAACCGCAAATTGTCAGATTTTTTCAATGTGTTCATAGTTAATATTGATGCAATAGCTGTCATTAAAAATAGAAAGAATGGTAAAGTAAGCATAGTGTGTAAGCTTTGTTTCAAAAACCTTTCATTATACCCATTATTTAAAAGATTTCTGTAATCTATTACTAACTCTATAAAAGACATTGTATCAGAATTATTAAATAAGCTTGTTATTTTTTCGTAATTATATATTGACTCGATATTTAATGTGTTTTCAATTGATTTTTTAAAAACTCCATTATCTAATTCAAAGGTAATTACATTTTTAAGGTTCCAGTCGTTTGTATCAATATCTACTTCTTTTGCAAAAATTTTCTCATATAGATTATATTTGTTATCAAAATGGAAAATAGTAACATCAATAAGTTTGAATTTTTCAGTTTTTCTTGCAGTAATCACTCGGTCACCTTCTTTTAAACTTTCCTTAATCCATAAACCATTATTATTGAATGTTACTAAATGATCAATATCTCGGGCATATTGAGATTTTGTTTTTTCATAATATTTTACCATTGAAGATGTAATTGGATTTGCAAAAACTAGCACAAACCACCCTAAAATAAATGATGTTAATGCAAGTATAAAAAAGATTTTTATATTAGAATAGCCATAAACTTTTAAGGCAAGAAGGTCCTTGTTATTTCTGATTTTAATCATAAACCACATGCTTGATACGAATATCACGAAAGGTAAAAACTTTAAGACCATACTAGGCACAAAAATACTTGTTAGCATCAACGGTGTTAAAAAACTTACATCATTATTCTTGAAAAATTCTACCTCCTCAAACAAATTTAAAATCATTCCAAAACTGTAAGTAATTAATACGCATAGAAGAAATGTCTTTAAAAAATTTTTAAGCAGATAATTAAATATTAGATTACTCATAGAATTTGTGATTCTTTTGAAAATTTATAATTTAAAAACAAATAAAAAAATAGACCCAAACAAAAAGGCATTATCAAATACGATACTCTTAATAGAAAATTTAAACCTGTATATCTTATCAATAATTCAGTTAATAAAAGTACTAGAAAACCGTATATAAAAATTGATATTTTATTTGAATAGATCCTTCGATTCTTCAGTAATAAAAACGAACAAATTAAAGTAATAACTGGAATATAAAAAGGTAGCACAACTCTTCTTATAAGAATAGGAAAAATTTCTTTATTTATATCGTCTTTACAAATTTTTGGACTATTCCCTTTAGAAAGCAAACAAGAGAAAAGTTTTAAGGTTGAAGTTTCTTGTAACTTCGGCTGTTTAATTGTTGTTGTTACTAAATCACTTAAGTCAATATTTAATTGCTCAAATTTAAGTATTTCTGTTTCTTCATTAGAGCTGTTTGATGAAATAATTTGTCCGTTAAAAAGAAACATTTTTCTTTCTTTTACTATTCCTTTTTCGGCAACAATTGTTGTATTTGAATCATTTGAAATATTTGGAGATAAATTTTTAAGATTTTTTCCGGTATCATGTAAGAATATATTTTTGATCTCATCATTAATTTTTTTTTCTACAATAAATGTGAAACCTTTAAAAGAGTCACTGAACTGTTGAGTTCTTATAGTAGGTAAAAAGGAATTCAATTGATCTTTACTTAATAATTGTCGTGATTTATTTAAAGCGATTGGAGTTAAAAAAGCAGATAGAATTATGTAAAAAAGTAATACTGTTATTGAGGTAAAAAATAATAAATTAACTAGTTGTATTTTTTTAATTCCTGATGTCCATAATATGACAAATTCACTGTCCTCTATATGTTTTAAAATAAAAATCACCAAAGTTAGTAAAAAAGCCAAAGGTATAAATTTGGGAGCTATTCCAAAAAGGTTGAGAAATGAGTATTTGAAGTAGGTAGATACTGGATAACCACTATCAACAATTAAATCTAAAAAATTTACTGCTCTTACAGTTAATGCGATGATAGATAAGCCAAAAACAATGACTAAGAACGTCTGTATAATTTCTATAAAAAAATTTTGATAAATTTTGTTTTGAAGCATATGAAATATTGTATATAAATAATGCATCCATAACTTAAATTCAACTAATGGTTTAACTATGACTAAATTTCCATTGAAAACTTGTATATTTGGACTTATATCACTGACACAAATAGGTTTTATTAAAAATTATGCCAGTAAAAATTAATTACCTTAAAACAAAAAACACTAAATCAATATTACAAAACATAGTTTTGTTTTCAAAAGAAAAATTTAAGATAAATGATTTAAAAAATCACCTATCTAAATCCGAGTTTGCTTACATAGAAGATTTAATTAAAAGTATTGATTTAAAAAAAAATATATTCATATTTGAATTATCTTCTAAAAGAAAAATTGTTTTAATATCCGTTAAAAATAGCCTGAAAACCTCTGAAGTAGAAAACCTTGGAGCAGAATTTTATGGTCGTATTAATAAAGAGAAAAATAACGAATACTTTTTAATTTCAGATAGTTTAAATAATAAACAAAATAATTTTTTAGGTCACTTTTTGCATGGACTTAAATTAAAGTCTTATTGTTTTAAAAAATATAAGACAAAAAATGATGATAAAATAATTTCAATAAATATCGTTGGAAATAAAAATAAGCCCTCAGTTCAAAACCAACTTAAGTTTAAGGCTTTAGAGCAAGGAACTTTTTACGCTAGAGATCTGGTTTCTGAACCAGGAAATGTTTTACATCCAGACGAATACGCTAAAAGAATAAGCTCTTTAAAAAAAGAAGGTTTAAAAATAAATATTTATGATGAAAAAAAATTAAAAAAATTAGGTATGCATGCTCTTCTTGGTGTCGGCCAAGGAAGTATAAGGGGTTCATATCTTGTAACTATGGAATGGAACGGAGCAAAAAATAATTCTAAACCTTTAGCATTTGTTGGAAAAGGAGTATGTTTTGATACTGGAGGTTACTCACTTAAACCAGCAAGGTTTATGGAAGACATGACTTATGATATGGCTGGCTCAGCAACAGTAGTAGGCTTAATGAAAAACTTGGCTCTTAGAAAAGCTAAAATAAATGCCGTAGGCGTCGTCGGTCTTGTGGAAAATATGGTAAGTGGAAACGCACAACGTCCTGGAGATATTGTTAAATCTTATAGCGGAAAAACAATTGAAATATTGAATACAGATGCAGAGGGTAGATTAGTTTTGGCTGATGCTTTAACTTTTACCGAAAAGAAGTTTAAACCAAAATTAATTGTGGATCTAGCCACTCTTACAGGCGCTATAATTGTATGCTTGGGCTCAGAGTATGCTGGTCTTTTTTCCAATGATGATAAACTATCCGATCAGCTTTTTGAAGCAGGTGAAAAGGTAGATGAAAAGGTTTGGAGAATGCCTTTGCATAAGAATTACGATAAACTAATGAATTCAAAAAATGCAGATGTGCAAAATATAAACTATGTTGGCGGAGCTGGTTCTACTACCGCTGCTCAGTTTTTACAAAGATTTATTTTGAACAAAACACCTTGGGCACATTTGGATATAGCGGGGATGGCATTTTCAAAATACGGAGGAGCTTTAAATTCTGGAGGCGCAACAGGTTTTGGAGTGAGGTTGCTAAATCAATTCTTAGAAGATAATTATGAGTAGCAGTGAGCAAACACTATCTATTATAAAACCTGACGCTGTTGAAAGAAATTTAGTTGAAGAAATAAAAAATATTTTCAAAAAAAATAATTTAATTATTAAAGAAAGTAAGAAAATTCAAATAACAAAAGAAGAAGCAGCAGACTTTTACAGAGTTCACCAGTCTAAGCCATTTTATGATGAATTATGCTCTTACTTGTCATCAGGACCAATCGTAGTTATGATCTTACAAGGGGAAAATGCAGTAATACAGAATAGAGAGCTTATGGGAGCCACAAACCCTAAAGATGCTAAAGAAAATACTATTAGAAAGTTATACGGAATATCTATAGATAAAAACTCTGTACATGGCTCGGACTCAAATGAGAATGCAAAAAAGGAGATAGAATTTTTTTTTAAAAATTAGTTTTTTCGAAAAATCTTGATAATAGATTCAGGGAAGGCTAAATATTCCAACTTTTGAGTTTTATTTTTCAAAATTTCTTCATTGTCTGTTGAATCGATATAAAAACTCCTCTGAGAAATAATTTTCCCATTATCTAATTTTTCATCAACATAATGAACTGTACAACCTGTTTTTTTTTCTTTATTTTTTAATACTTTATAGAAGGTATTTAAACCTTTGAATTTCGGTAAAAGAGAGGGATGGATATTAATAACTTTTTTTCCATAATCTCGTAAAAATTTTTTTGATAATATTTTCATATATCCAGCTAAACAAATCAGAGAGATTTTATATTTTTTAAGATATTCGAGTAATTTATTTTCGTAGTTTCTAGATTTTGTATTAATAAGCAAAAAGGGTATCGAATTTTTTTTAGCATACAATATCCCCAATGCTTTTCTTTTATCACTTACTACTAATTTTACTGAAATAGGAAAATTATAATCTCTAGACCTACCTATTAAATTTTTAAGATTTGAACCTTTCCCAGAGATAAAAATACAAGCATTTTTTTTTACCATATTAAATTTTTAAAAAGATTAACTTTTTTTTTATCTTTTGAAATATATCCAATCTCATATGGAATATAATTTTTAGAAAATTTTTTTTTGATTTTCTTTATATTTTTTTCTGGTGCAATAATACAAAATCCTATTCCACAATTAAATGTTCTTAACATTTCAGAGTCTGAAATATTTTCCTTTTTAAGCAATTTAAAAATCTTACCGATTTTGATTTTTGATAAATCAATATTTAAATTTAAATTTTCTGGTATCGATCTGAGCAAATTTTCAACAAGCCCACCACCGGTTATATGAGCTGCAGATGAGATAAGATTTTTTTTAGTTAAATTTAAAATTTCTTCTGAATAAATTTTTGTAGGTTTTAATAATTCATTTTTCATATTTTTATTAATTTTTTTTTTTCCTATAATTTTTCTTACTAAAGAATATCCATTCGAATGTATGCCATTTGATGGAATGGCTAATATTATATCTTTATTTTTAACATTCTTTTTGGTTAAAATTTTTTTTTTTGAAACTATCCCTACGCTAAATCCTGCTAAATCAAATTTATCTTTTGAATAAACACCAGGCATCTCAGCTGTTTCTCCACCAATCAATTTACATTTTGAAATTTTACAACCTCGAAAAATACCTTTTAAAATTTCCTTTGCTTTGTTTATTTCGAGTTTGCCAACTGCAATATAATCTAGAAAAAAAAGTGGTTTGGCTCCTTGTACTACTAAATCATTAACACACATTGCAACTAGATCTATTCCAATTGTGTCGTATTTTTTAAATTTATTAGCTAATTCAATCTTAGTTCCTACTCCGTCAGTACATGAAACTATTACAGGGTCTTTGATTTTTATTTTGCTTATATCGAAATATGATCCAAATCCTCCAATAAGATCTTCATCTAAAAAATTGTCCCTTTTTTTGACATTTTTTTTTGATATCTTTGATATGTGTTTTACCAATCTATTAGCTAATGAAATATTTACACCACTTTTTTTGTAACTATTTTGTATTTTTTTCATCAATAATAATGATATTTAAACTTAAATGGGTTTTTATAAAATTATAATCATTATCTTAGTTATTTTTCTTAAAACTGGAAATGTTTTATCATTAGAAAATATTTTTAATGTTAATAATATTGAAATAACAAAAAAAACTAATAATTCGAATGAAGATTTGGCAAATAAAGCAATTAAAAAGGGGTATGGAAAACTTTTAGAAAAGATACTTTTAAAAAAGGATATCGAAAACTTATCTGGTTTGGAATTTCCTAAAATAAAACAGCTAGTTTCATATTATCAGATTGTTGACGAGGCTCAAAGCAATTTCAAAAACAAAGTTAACTTTAATATTTTTTTTGATAAAGATAAATTACATACATTATTTTCAAATAAAAATATTTCTTACTCAGATATATCGGATAAAGAATTATACTTATTACCTGTAATTCAAAAAAAAAATCAAATTTTTATATATAACAAAAATTATTATTACGATAATTGGAATAAAATATATCAATCTGAACTTATAGAATTTGTTTTACCAATTGAAAATATCGAAGTAATTCAGAATATAAGCACTAATAAAGAAAATTTATATGGAATTGATCTTAAAAATTTATTTAAGGAATATGAAAATAAAAATTTGGCTTTAGTTCTGATTGAAGACACTAGCTCAAATGAAGAAAAAATTTTTATAAGAACAAGAATTTTAAATAAAAAAATTGATAAAACAATTAAAGTTAAAAAAGATGATAAAAATACAGAAAAATTTAGTGAGGAAATTATAAAAGTAATTAGTGATGAATTAATTAATATTATCAAGTCTCAAAATTTAATAGATATACGAACCCCTTCTTTTTTGAATGCAAGATTAATAAATAATAAAAAAAATAATTTGGTAGAATTGAATAATAGGCTAAGAAATATTGATACAGTTGATGGAATATTTATTCAAGAATTTAATAATAAATATGTATTATTAAAGTTAAGATATTTAGGAAAATTAGATAAGATTATTAGTCAACTCAAAAAACAAAATATTATGTTACAATTAATTGGCGATCAATGGAATTTAATAATTAAACAATGAGTCAGTTAACTTTCAAATTTCCTTTCAAAAAAAAATATTTCGAGCAAGATTTTTTTGTTTCAAGTAATAATTTTTCTGCGTACAAATTGATAGAAAGTTGGCCAAACTGGCCAGGCAAGTGGCTTAATGTTTATGGTGCTTCAGGTTCAGGAAAAACTCATTTATCAAAAATTTTAGAAAAAAGGATCAAAAAAATTATAATCTTAGATGAAAATAAAGTTAATGATAAAGTTATATCTGAACTCAATAAAAATGAGTGTTTAATAATTGATGATTACAAAAATAAAATTGATGAAAAATTATTTTATTCTATTTTGAATCACTCAAAACAATTAGATAACTTTATTTTAATAAATAGTTTTAAACCAATTAGTAAATTTACTTTCATGCTTAATGATCTTGAATCAAGAATTAATAGCTTTATAGATATTGGAATTGATCTACCACCAGACGATTTATTACATGTCATTATTTCAAAATCATTTTCGGAAAAGCAAATAACTATAAGTCCAAGAATTTCTGATTATATTGTGAAAAATGTTGAGAGATCTTATTCAAAAATGTTTAAATTTCTTAAAGATGTTGATGATTTGTCTTTATCTTCTGGAAAATCAATAAATATTAATCTAATAAAAAAAGTACTAAATAAATGAATAAATTTAGAACTCATAGCTGTTCGGAACTAAGTGAAAAAGATCTTGATAAAAAAGTAATAATTTCTGGTTGGCTTCACAGAAGACGAGATCATGGAAATTTAATTTTTATTGACATAAGAGATCATTATGGAATCACTCAATGTGTAACAGAAAATAATAATGAATTTTTTTCTATTTTAGAAAAAATTAACCCTGAATCTGTTCTTAAAATAACTGGAAAAGTAATTAAACGAAAAAAAGAAACAGAAAATTTGGAATTAAAAACTGGAAAAATTGAAATAAAGATTCATAATTTGGAAATTTTATCGAATGCAAATGAGTTGCCTATTCCAGTTTTTGGTGAACAAGATTACCCTGAAGATATTAGGCTTAAATATAGGTTCTTAGACTTAAGACGTGAAGAGATGCATAAAAATATAGTGCTAAGATCTAAAGTAATTTCATTTATAAGATCAGAAATGTTACGTTTAGGTTTCTTAGAATTTCAAACTCCAATTTTGACATCCTCAAGTCCTGAGGGAGCTAGAGATTTTTTAGTTCCAAGTAGATTAAATCCTGGTAAATTTTATGCTTTACCACAAGCCCCACAACAATTTAAACAACTGATAATGGTCTCTGGGTTTGATAAATATTTTCAAATAGCTCCATGTTTTAGAGACGAAGATGCCAGAGCCGATAGAAGCCCGGGAGAGTTTTATCAACTTGATTTAGAAATGTCATTTGTGGAGCAAGAAGATATATTCGGAGTAGTGGAAAATCTTCTTTTGAATTTATTTAAGAAATTTTCCTCTAAAAAAATTTTATCAGAAAAATTTCCAAGGATACCATATCAAGATGCAATGCTTAAATATGGTACTGATAAACCTGATTTGAGAAATCCCTTAGTGATCCAAGATGTAACAAATATTTTTGAAAGAGATGATGTAAAATTTGATATATTTAAAAAACTTGTTAAATCTGGCTCTAAGGTCAGAGCAATAGTTACAAAAAATACGAAAAATAAACCAAGAAGTTTTTTTGACAATATTGATAAATGGGCTAAAGACCAAGGAGCTTCTGGATTGGCATATTTTACTTTTGAAAAAGAAAAAACAATTTCTGCCAAAGGCCCTGTAGGTAAATTTTTTAGTGAGGATGCTCTCATGGCAGTAAAAAAACAATGTGAAGCAGAAATAGGTGATAGTGTATTTTTTGCTTGTGGAAAAGAAAATGATGTAGAAAAAATCTTATCCAACGCAAGAAATAAAATTGCTGAAGATTTAAAAATTATAAATGATGATATTTTTGCATTTTGCTGGATTGTAGATTATCCTATGTTTGAAAAAGATGAAAAAACAAATAAAATCATCTTTAGTCATAATCCTTTTTCAATGCCTCAAGGAGACATTAAAAATATGAAATTTGATAAACCATTAGAAATTAAAGCCTATCAATATGACATTGTTTGTAATGGAGTGGAACTGTCATCAGGTGCAATAAGAAATCACATACCTGAATTAATGTATAAGTTATTTTCTATAGTTGGATACAGCAAAAAGGATGTGAATGATAAATTTAGTGGAATGATAAATGCTCTAAGTTATGGAGCGCCTCCTCATGGAGGAATCGCACCTGGAATAGACAGAATAGTAATGCTTTTAGCGAATAAGAATAATATTAGAGAGGTAACTTTATTTCCCATGAATCAAAATGCACAAGATTTAATGATGTCTGCTCCCTCTGATGTTGAGGCTAAACAATTAAAAGAACTTAGTCTTAAATTAGATATAAAAAAATATTAGTTTTTTGTCTTTAAATTAATTCTAACGTCTGAGAGGTCAATTAATTTTTCTTTTAAATTACTTCTTACAAAACCTTTAGATGTAATATTTTTGACTATTTTAAGAAATTTATCGTCAGTATTTTCATCAGACACAGAATTTGAACTTGCAATAGACGGGGTATGAGCTAGTTCTTCTTTACCAAGATAAGAAATCGCTAGTTCTCTAAACACATAGTCTAAAATAGATGATGCGCTTAATATCCTATCATTACCAATTACATTTCCTGAAGGTTCAAATTTTGTGTCAATAAAAGCATCGACATACTCATCCAGAGGCACTCCATATTGTAATCCAAGCGAGATAGCTATTGCAAAGTTATTCATCATTGCTTTTACTAATTCTCCCTCTTTATTAGTGTCTATAAATATTTCACCAATTTTTCCATCGTCATATTCACCTGTGTGAAGATAAACTTTATGGTCTCCTATTTGCGCCTTTTGTATATATCCTTTTCGTCTATCAGGCATTTTAAACCTTGTATTATTTTTTGGTTTAATGTTTGTGCTTTCTATTGATTTTTTATTGATGGATGCTGAAATGTTTTTAGTTACTGATGAATCAACCTTAATACTATCATTTTTACTATCTTTTTTTTCACCAATTTTCTTCGTCTTTCTATTATTTAATTTAACGTCAATTACTTCAACGCTGCCATCGTTTCTTTCATCTATTTTAGATAGTTCTTTATCATTTAGATCATTTAAAGTATGAACGGTTTTGAAAGTACAAGTGTAATAAGTTTCTACAATGAATTTTTTCATAATATATTGGAATCTGCTCACATAAGATATATATTAATGCCAAGAAGTGTCTATAAATTAATTATACACTTCTTAATTGTGTGGATTTAAAATTTTAAAAATGAGTATAAAAATAATTTTTACTTGGTGGAATAGACAAACATTAGGAACATTTTTTAAAACCTTATTTACGGGTACTTTTGTAGGAAA
This sequence comes from uncultured Pelagibacteraceae bacterium, assembly GCA_902535505.1. Taxonomy (GTDB): domain Bacteria; phylum Pseudomonadota; class Alphaproteobacteria; order Pelagibacterales; family Pelagibacteraceae; genus Pelagilacustribacter. The sequence goes on from CACATS010000002.1 coordinate 58,592, forward strand.
AGATACATTTGGAAATAAATATTATAAAAACAAAAACGATGAAAGATGGGTAATTTACTCCAAGGAAATTGAAGCGACAAAAATAACTGCTGATTGGTATCACTGGATTCACCATACAACTGATAAAATTCCCAGTGAAAGTGATAGTAAATTTTTTTGGCAAAAAGAGCATTCTGAAAACAAAACTGGAACCACAAAAAGCTATAGGCCTGTTAAGATAAAAAAAGAGAACAATTTTAAGAAATATGAAACATGGAAATAATTTGAAAACTACTTATTTTTTTTTAGTATTTTTTTTTTCAAACATTGCTTTATCTGAAGAAAAAATTTTAAGTTCACCATTAATGAATCTTGAACAAATTCAACCTAGTTTCGAGGTCTCAGAAGATGAAAATGAAAGTTTTTCCACAAATTTAATAAGAGAAAAAAAAAATGATAAAAAAAATAATTCGCACGCTGTTTTAATTGGTTTAGATAAAATAACTGCAAAATCGTCTAAGATTCAAGTTAATCTAAATGAAAAAAAAGAATTTGGACCATTAGAAATTAAAATTTTAAAATGTGGTAAGGTAAAAGTAAATAATCAAGTAAATGACGTAGCTTATATGCAAGTAAAGGATCTCACAAAAAATGAAAATGAAAAAGTTTATATATTTAATGGTTGGACTTTTTCCTCTGACCCTAATTTAACTCCCTTTGATCACGCAATATATGATTTGCAGCTATTGAATTGCAATAAAGTTTAAAAAAATGATTCTTTTTCTAACCAATTAGTGTCAAAATCTGATTTTATGAATTTTTTGTGATTAAGTATTTTTTTATGTAAATCTATAGTTGTAGTTATCCCCTCAAGTACAAATTCATCAAGCGATCTCAAAGTTCTTTGAATAGCTTCGGTACGATTTCTTCCTTTACAAATCACTTTTGCAATTAAACTATCGTAATAAGGAGTAACTTTACAACCCTGAAAGACTGAACCGTCCACTCTGGTTCTAAAACCGGAAGGCTGATGACAAACACTAATTGTTCCAGGACTAGGTTGAAAATTCAAAGAAGGATTTTCTGCATTGATTCTGCACTCAATGGTATGTCCCCTAGGATTTATATCGCTTTGCTTTAAAGCAGTTTCACCTGTATAGGCGATCCAAAGTTGCTCTTTAACGATATCAATACCGGTTTGAACTTCAGTCACAGGATGCTCAACTTGAACTCTAGTATTCATCTCTAAAAAATAAAATTTACCATTTTCATAGATAAACTCTACAGTTCCAGCACCTTCATAATTTATTTGTTCAACCATTTTTACCGTTTTTTCTAACAAATTCTTTCTTTGATCATCAGTTATCACTGGACTAGGAGTCTCTTCAATTAATTTCTGATGCCTTCTTTGAACAGAGCAGTCTCTTTCTCCAAGTTGAACAGTTTTATTTTTTCCTGACATAATTTGTACTTCGATATGCCTCGGGTTTTTAAAATATTTTTCGATATAAAGTTCATCATTATTAAAAAATTTTTTAGCCTCAGATTTTGCTGCAAGGAAAAGGCTTTCTAATTTTCCCTCTTCATCTACTATTTTCATACCTTTTCCACCTCCACCACCAGCAGCTTTAATTAAAACTGGATATCCGATTTCTTTACAAATTGATTTAGCTTCACCCAAAGATTTAACTCCACCCTCTGAACCTTCAATAACTGGTAAACCGTACCTCTTTGCAACACGTTTAGCTTCTATTTTGTCTCCCATCATTGAAATTATTTTAGCACTTGGGCCTATAAATTTTATTCCATGCTTATTCACAATTTCTGAAAATTTTGCATTTTCTGATAGAAATCCATATCCTGGATGAACAGCTTCAGCCCCAGTTAAATCTACAGCAGACATTATTGATGAAATATTTAAATAACTATTTTGAGGTTGGTGTGAGCCAATACATACGCTTTCATCTGCTAGTCTAACATGCATTGAATCTGCATCCACATCAGAATGTACTGCAACGGTTTTAATTCCCCATTCTTTGCAAGCTCTGATTACTCTAACAGCTATTTCACCTCTGTTAGCTATTAAGACTTTATTAAACATTATTAAATTATTTTAAAAGAACTAAGGTTTGACCAAATTCTACTGGTTGACCATCCTCAATCAGTATCTTTTTAACTTCTCCATTAGCAGTAGAAGGAACATGATTCATTGTTTTCATTGCTTCTACAATCATTACGGTTTGTCCTTTTCTAATCTTATCTCCTACCTCAACAAATTTTTTTGCTCCTGGCTCCGGTGCTAGGTAAGCAGTACCGATTATTGGAGATTTGATTCTCACACCATCAATTTCATCTGATGATTTTAAAACTGATTTATTCGGAGAGACAACTGCGCTTGTTTTTACTTGATCAATCAATTTAGATGCTTTTGATACTTTAATTTTTATTTGCCCTTCCTGATATTCTAATTCAGAGAGTTCAAATTCTTTTAGATTGTCTACAAGTTCTTTAATTAATTTTTTATCTATTTTCATTTTCTAAAATTCTTTTCATAGCTTTTAATGACATTATATAGCCCTCGGCTCCAAAACCGCAAATAATACCATTAGCAACTTTACTAATTAAGGATTTGTGCCTGAATTCTTCTCTATTATATATGTTGCTTATATGCAATTCAATAATTGGAATTTTTAATATTTTTAAAGCGTCATGAATAGCTACAGATGTATGAGTATAACCACCAGCATTAATAATAACACCATCTTGATTGTTTCTTGAATTTTGTATTTGATTGATTAGTTCTCCTTCAATATTTGACTGAAATAATGAAAGTCTAACATTATTTTTTTTAGCAAATTCTTTACAATTGTTCTCAATTTCTTTTAAGGTTAGATTTCCGTATTGTTTTTTTTCTCTTTCACCTAAAAGGTTGAGGTTTGGTCCATTAAGAACTATAATTTTATTCATAAGTTTCTTAGTATTGAATAACTTAATTATGGCAAAAATACAATTAAATGGAAAAAAAGTAGTTATAAATTCAAAATATTCGATATTCGATCTTTTAAAAAAATACAATTTGGCTAATAAAAAAATAGCAGTTGAACATAATGGCGTAATAGTTCCTAAGTTAATGTTTAAAAAAAAATATTTAAAAAACAATGATAGGTTAGAAATAGTGCACTTTATAGGGGGAGGGTAATTTGAAAAAAGATATTTTTAAAGTTGCAGGCAAATCTCTTAAATCCAGACTCATTGTTGGCACTGGAAAATATAAAAGTTTATTAGAGACTGCCAAAGCAGTCAAAGCCTCAGGCGCTAGTATGGTAACTGTAGCTGTTAGACGAGTAAATATTTTGGATAAAAAAAAACCATTATTGAGCGACTATATCGATCCTAAAAAAATAATTTTTTTACCAAATACAGCTGGTTGCTTTACTTCTGAAGAAGCTTTACGAACTTTGCGATTAGCCCGAGAAATGGGAGGTTGGAAATTAGTCAAATTAGAAGTTCTAGGCGATAAAAAAACTCTATACCCAAATATGATAGAGACAGTTAAGTCTACTAATATACTTGTAAAAGAGGGTTTTAAAGTTATGGTTTATTGCACTGATGATCCATTGTTAGCAAAAAAATTAGAAGATAATGGAGCTTCTGCCATTATGCCTCTCGCTTCCCCAATAGGTTCAGGTTTAGGGTTACAAAATAGAGTAAATATTTCATTAATAATAAAACAATCTAAAGTTCCAGTTATAGTCGACGCAGGAATAGGCACAGCATCAGACGCAACTATTGCTATGGAACTAGGCTGTGATGGTGTTTTAATCAATAGTGCAATAGCTCAAGCTAAGAAACCTATATTAATGGCAAAAGCTTTTAGGGACGCAGTAATTTCAGGTAGAAATTCTTATTTGGCTGGGAGAATGGACAAGAATTATTTCGCGGCAGCAAGTTCGCCAATTAAAGGCTTAATTTAATTTTTTTTTTCTTCTAATCCATAATGTTCTTAGATTTTTTTTAGTTTTAGCCTTTTTTATTTCTTTTTTGGGTTTTTTTACTTCTTTTTTTTCTTTAGCAATATCAATTTTAGATTTTTTGATACTAATAATATTTTCTAAGTGTTCTATTTTATTTATTAATTTTTTTGATTTGTTTAATAATTCAATTTTATATTCAGGTATAATTAGTTCTTTATTAGATAAAATTTCAACTTTGAAAGAGTATTTTTTTTGAAAATATTTCAATTCCTCAAGCAAGTTTTTTTCTATATAGAGTTTTACTTTTTCTGGCACATACGATTTGACTATTTTGACTTTATCACTAAAAGCTAAATACTGAATTTTTTTTAAAATTTTCTGAGAAAACGAACTTAAAGATAATTGAGTTTCCCATTTTATAGAACCTTCTCTTAGTCTTTGTCTTGTCATTTCCAATAATCCAAAGTTGCTTATTTTTCCTATTTGTATTCTAGCCCTATCTTTTCTAATACTTTCTCTAACTTTTTTTTCAACTGTACGTCTGTTATAAAAATTCATCATATCTATGAAATCTATGACTATTAACCCTGATAAATCTCTTAACTTTATTTGTCGGGCAATTTCCTCTGCAGCTTCTAAATTTGTATTTAATGCAGTTTTTTCAATATTTGTCTGTTTTGTTGACTGGCCTGAATTTATGTCGATTGATACTAAAGCTTCGGTGGGATTTATTACTATATATCCTCCTGATTTAAGCTTTACAGAAGGTTCAAAAATGTTATTTAATTCTTTTTCTATGTTTGCATCTTGAAATAATGGTTTTTTACCTCTGTATTTTTTAATATTTTTTACGTTTCTAGGCATTAACTCTTTCATGAATTTTTTTGCTTTTTGATAGGCTTCATTGCCTTCAATATAGATGTTTTTAGTATCATTATCGTAAGTATCTCTTAAGGTTCTTTTAATAATATCGCCCTCTTCATAAACTAAAGAAGGTGCATTAGAGTCTATAGCTTTATCTTTAATTTCCTCCCAAGTTTTTAAAGTATTTTGAAAATCTTTTTCAATTTCATTTTTAGTTTTATTGGCTCCTGCAGTCCTAACAATTACTCCCATGCTTTTTGGTATTTGAATTTCATTCAAAATAGTTCTTATTTTTTGTCTATCAGAAGAATTAAAAATTTTTCGTGATATACCACCTCCTTTAGGAGTGTTAGGCATTAAAACCATATACTTTCCAGCTAATGAGATGAAAGTAGTTAAAGCAGCTCCTTTTTGACCCCTTTCTTCTTTTATAACCTGAATTAAGACAACTTGGCCGGGCTTGATAACTTCTTGAATTTTATATCTCTTTATACCGTATGATGATTTAATCTCCTCTCTATACTCCTTTTTTTCTATTTCACCTGATTTAAGTGGCTCACTATTTTCTACACTAGCGTTTTCTTGAGAGGAATTTGATGATGAATTCTCACCAGCATCACCCAAATTTTTATTTTTCAAATTTTCTCTTATTTCCTCTTCAGCCTCTTTAATTTTTTCCTTATCCTCAGAAGGAATTTGGTAATAGTCTGATTGAATGTCGTTAAAAGCTAAAAACCCATGCCTATCTCTACCAAAATTCACAAAAGCTGCTTGCAAAGATGGCTCAACTCTACTTATTGTTCCTAAGTAAATATTATTCTTAAAAGTTAAATTGTTCTTATCTTCAAATTCATACTCTTCAATTGAATGAGTAGATTTAAGAATAATACGTGTTTCATTTGGATGCGAGGCATCAATATATAAATTTTTTTCCATTTTGATTGAATTCCTTTTATTTTTGTAAAAACTGTGAATTTTAATTTAGTCATATGGTTATTTTATACGATTTTAACTATAAATACACATAATTAAATTTAAATGCCCAAAGAAAGTCAAATTTTTTAACAATATTATAAAGGTTAGATGCTTAAATTTATCAATTTTTATATAAAATCTATTATAATTTTTTTTATAGTAGCGATGTTTTTTTTATTGTCTACTTTATGGTATTTTTCTATAGGTTTACCTGATTATAAAAAGCTATCAAACTATCAACCTCCTATATCTAGCAGAGTCTACTCTGAGGATGGAAAATTAATTGCAGAGTATGCTTTAGAAAAAAGATTATTTGTTCCGTTTGATTCTATACCTGAAACAGTAATTAATGCATTTCTATCCGCGGAGGATAAAAATTTCTTTAATCACCCCGGAATAGATGCAAAAGGAATTTTAAGAGCGGTAATTAAAAATATCAAAAATATATCGCAAAATAAAAGATTAGAAGGAGCTTCCACAATTACTCAGCAAGTAGCTAAAAATTTTCTATTGACTAATGAAGTTTCAATTAAAAGAAAAATCAAAGAAGCTATTTTAGCTTTTAGAATTGAGAGAGCTTATTCAAAAGAGAGAATTTTAGAGCTTTACTTAAATCAAATTTACCTTGGACAAGGAACATATGGAATTGCTGCCGCAAGTTTAGAATATTTTGACAAACCAATAAAAGAATTGAATTATGCTGATGCTGCTTTACTCGCAGCACTGCCTAAAGCACCAAGTAAATATAATCCATATAGATTCCCAGAAATAAGTAAATTTAGAAGAAATTTAGTATTGAAAAACTTAGAAGAAAATAATTTTATTTCTAAAGAAGAGCTCAAAGAATTTAAGCTCTCAAAATTAAACCTAAAAAAAAGAAAAATAGAAATTGTAAATGAGGCTAATTCTTATACAGAGGAGGTCAGAAGGTCAGTTAAAGAAAATTATGGTTTTGAAAAATTATATTCACAAGGACTTAGTATTAGAACACCACTAAATATAAATTATCAAATTCAAGCACTAAAATCTCTGAGAAAAGGAATAGAAGATTACGACAAACGTCATGGATGGAGAGGCCCTATTTCAAATACACAAAAAAATAAAAATTGGAGAGATAAACTAGATACATTTAAATTAGACCCAACTTTGAATTGGAAGTTTGCAGAAATTCAAAATTTAGATAATTCAGGAATAAATTTTAAAATAATCAATGATCAGAGCAAAAAAAATACTTATGGTTCATTAAGTAATAAAAAAGTTAAATGGGCACTCTCGAAGAAAAAAACTTTGAAAGAAGTTTTCAAAGTTGGAGATATTATATTTGTTAAAAAAGATAAACATTCTTGGGGACTAAAGCAGTATCCAAAAGTCGATGGAGGAATAGTAGCTTTAGATCCATACACTGGAGATGTAAAAGCATTAGTGGGTGGGTTTAACTTTAGATCAAGTGAATTTAATAGAGTAACACAAGCAAAAAGACAACCAGGTTCAGCATTTAAACCAATTGTGTATGCCGCTGCTTTAGAAAATGGATTTTCACCAAACTCTATTATTTTAGATGCACCATTTGTTGAAAGTCAAGGCGTAGGATTAAAAAATTGGAAACCAGAAAATTATGGAAAAAAATTTTATGGTCCAACCACTTTAAGAAAAGGCATAGAATATTCTAGAAATTTGATGACTGTGAGAATAGCAAAAATTTTAGGATTGAATAAGATTTTAGAATTATCAGAAAAATTAGATATTTATGATGATATACCAGAACTTCTATCAGTCTCACTAGGAGCAGCAGAAACTACATTATTAAATTTAACTTCAGCCTACGCCCCGTTTGTCAATGGTGGAAAAAAAATTAATCCTACACTAATCTCAAGAATTCAAGATAGACGGGGAAAAACAATATTTAGTTTAAAAAATAGAAAATGTAATGGTTGTGACAAATTTATAAATGAGAATGAAAAACTACCGAGTATAGAAAACACCAACATAAGAGTTTTTAGTGAAGAAACAGCTTATCAAATGGTGTCTATATTAAATGGAACGGTACAAAGAGGGACAGCGAAAAAATTGAAATCACTCAACGTTCCTTTAGCAGGTAAAACTGGAACAACAAATAAGAATTTTGACGCCTGGTTTATAGGATTTTCATCAAATTTAGTGATCGGAGTTTATATTGGCTTCGATAATCCACAAACTTTAGGAAAATTTGAAACGGGATCAAAAGCAGCTTTACCAGTTTTTAAAAATTTTATTGAAAGCGCTCTCTTTAAAAATGACTTTAAAGAGTTTAAAGTCCCAGAAAACATATATTTGACCTCACTTAATTATGACACAGGTTTAAAAGCATCATTAGGGGATAAAAAAACTATTGTCGAAGCTCTTAAGGTTAAAGATATTAACAATATAAATAATAATAATTTAATATCGATTAATAGCCGTGATACTCTAATTAAATATAGACAGTTTTACTAATGCAAAATTTTGAAAATAAACTAACTAGTTTAGAAAAAAATCTCAAAAATATAAGGGGGTATCTTTGATAAAAATAAGGTTGAGAACAAAATTAAAGAACTTGAGATATTATCCCAAAAAGAAAATTTTTGGAAAGATCAAAAACTAGTCAAAAAAACAGTAAAGCAAAAAAAAAATTTTGAAGAAATCCTTAATACATACAAAAAGTCACTTAATGATATCTCCGATTTAAGGGAATTGTTCAATATTGCCAACAATGAAAAAGATGATGAAACTTTAAACGATTGCAATAATAAGGTAGATGAAATTCAAAACACTTTGCGAAATTGTGAAAAAATTTGTTTTCTATCAGGAGAAAATGATGATTTAAATATTTATTTAGAAATACACGCAGGAGCCGGAGGAACAGAAAGTCAAGACTGGGCAGATATGTTAAGAAGGATGTACATAAAATGGCTTGATAAAAAAAATTACAAATACGAAATTATTAGCGAGCATAAAGGAGATGAAGCTGGAATAAAGTCCTCAATTTTAAGAGCAGATGGAGATTACTTATATGGACTAATGAGAGCAGAATCAGGTGTTCACAGATTAGTAAGGATATCTCCTTTTGATAGTGGCGCGAGAAGACATACAAGTTTTGCTAGTGTTTGGGTTTATCCGGTCGTTGATGATGATATAGACATCAAAATTGACGAAAAAGACTTAAGAGTTGATACTTACAGATCTAGTGGTGCCGGTGGTCAACATGTCAACACAACAGATAGCGCAGTTAGAATTACTCATCTTCCGACTAAAATAGTTGTACAATGTCAAAATGAAAGGTCACAACACAAAAATAAAGAGACTTGCTATAAAATGCTTAAAGCAAGGTTGTACGAACATGAGATTCAAAAAAGGGATGAACAAAATCAAAAAAACTTAGATTCTAAAACTGATATAGGTTGGGGCCATCAAATAAGATCTTATGTTTTACAACCTTATCAATTAGTAAAAGATTTACGTAATAAAATTGAAAGCACAAATCCCTCAAGCGTTCTAGATGGAAATATTGATGAATTTATTGAGGAGGGGATAAAAAATAAATAATGAGGAATATACTTAATATTTTAATAATATCAATTTTAAGTATTGTAGTTTTATTATTGGCAATTTTATCAACAACTGGAATAGAAACAAAAAGATTTAATAACTTAATTACTAAAAAAATTAAAACAAAGAATGAAGAGATTAATCTAATTTTAAATACTATTAAATTTAAGCTTGATATAAAAGAGTTTAGTTTATTTTTGGAGGCAAAAAACCCAAGTATAAATTTTAAAAAAATTGACCTGCCTGTAAAAAATGTTAAAGCTTATGTAAATTTTCTTTCACTTATAAAATCTGAAAATAAGTTTGAAAAAATAAGTTTAAATTTTGACCAAATAAGTTTTAAAAAAATTAAAACGATTGCAACTATATTGAAACCATCAAATTTTTCGAGTTTTTTAAATAATAAACTAGTAGAAGGAAAATTAAATACACAAGTTGAACTTTATTTTAATAAAAATAATGAAATAGAAAATTTTATAACAAAAGGATCAATTGTTGATGCAAAAGTTAATTTCAAAAAAGAATTCAAATCTGTAGAAACGAACTTTTCTTTTTTTGCTGATAATACAGACATCTTAATTAAAAAATTTCATAGTAAATTTGGTCCATTAGTTATTGAAGACGGAGATGCAAGAATCCAAGTCTCCCCAGAAATTTTAATAGAAACTAATTTTTTTAGTAATATAAAAATAAATAGAAATTCAATTGAAGAACTTAATTTTTTAAATAAGTTTTTAAATTTTAGTTCTTTAGAAAATTTAACTGGTAGATTCAGTAATAGTCTTTTTATTAATTTAGACAAGACTTTAAAAATAAAAGATTTTAATTTTAAAAATAGAGGTAAAATATTTAAGGCAAAATTAAATTTACAAAATTCTATAGAAACCTCTTTATTTGATCAAAACCCAAAATTAGTCACATTTAAAGATACTGATATAATTGCAACAATTAAACCCAATCATAACAATATAAATATTAGAGGTAAATATTCGTTAAATAATGAGAATTTTTTAGACTTTAATAGTGACAATTTAATAAAAAAAGAAGTGTCAAATTTCAAAATGAATGCAGACATAGACGAAAATATAAAAATAGATTTTATAAATTATCTAAAACCTAAAAAAAAAATTGCCGAGGTTTCTTTTGAGTTTGAAAAATTTAAAGACAATCTTAAATTTAAATATATAAATTATAAGGAAGGCAAAAGTTCAATTGTTATTAATGATCTTAAATTTCTAAAAGGTAAATTTTTAAATCTTAAAAAGATATCGATTAAAACATTTTCTGAAAAAATACTAAATAATGATTTTACAATTTTATTCGGAAAAACAATTGAGATTAAAGGCAATAAGTTCGATGCAAGTAATTTACCTAAGATCCTAACACAGAAAAAAAACGATAATAATTTCGAAAACCTAAATAAGAACATTGAAATTGATTTTGATAATGTAATTGCTCCAGTATCAGAAAAACTTTCGAAATTTAGACTTATTGGAAAAATTGAAAAAGGAAAATTTATAAAAATTTCCTCTAAGGGTGATTTTGGGAATAACAATTTTTTAGATATCACAATGAAAAATGATGGACTTAAAAAGAAAAAATATCTAGAAATTTACTCGGACATTACAAAGCCATTGTTGACTGAGTATAGTTTTTTCAAAGGTTTAACAGGAGGAAAGCTATTGTATTCAGCGATAATTGATGACAGCTCTTCAGCTTCAAAACTTAAAATAGAAAATTTTAAAGTCGTAAACGCCCCAGGAATGGTCAAGCTGCTTACTCTAGCTGACCTAGGAGGTTTAGCAGACTTAGCCGAAGGAGAAGGAATATCATTTGATTCATTAGAAATAGACTTTGAACAAACAGGTGAATTAATAAAGATTAATGAAATTTTGGCTTTGGGACCCAGTATCTCGGTTTTAATGGATGGCTATAAAGATAAAAGCACGACAAGCTTAAGAGGCACGTTAATTCCTGCGAAAACATTAAATAAGATGATTTCAAGAATACCTTTGATTGGAGATATAGTAATTCCTAAGGAGGTAGGAGAAGGGTTGTTTGGAATAAGTTTTAAAATGAAAGGTCCTAAGGGACAAATAAAAACTTCAATTAATCCAATTAGAACAATTACTCCAAGATTTATTCAAAAAATTATAGATAAGAACAAAAAAAATTAATTAATCTTAACAATATAATGTTTTTTCTTTCCGTAAGAAATCTTTAAAACTTTATTTGTAAAATCTTTATATTCTAAAATTTTATTGGTATCATCAACTAAAATATCATTCATTTTCAAACCTTTATTTTGAATAATTCTTCTCGCCTCACTTTTTGAATGGACAATTTGATTATTTGATAAAAATTCTAAAATTTTTATTCCTTTTGTAATATCTTTTTGTGTAATAATAATTTCCGGTAGACTCGACCCTAGTCCTTTTCCATGAAAAGTATCTTTAGCAGTTTGTTCTGCTTTTTTTGATGCCACGTTCCCATGTAAAATTTTTGTTGCTTCATTAGCTAATAATATCTTAAGATCATTGATATTTGATTCTCTTTTGAATAAATTATCAATCTCATTAGTTTCTATTTCAGTAAAAAAGTTTAAAAATTTTTTTACATCTCTATCATCAGTATTTCTCCAAAATTGCCAATAATCATAAGCAGAAAACATATCTTCGTTAAGCCAAACTGCTCCCGACTCTGTTTTACCCATCTTTGCGCCTGATGCCAAAGTGATCAATGGTGAAGTTATGCCATATGCTTCTTTTTTAAGGATTCGTCTTATAAGTTCAACTCCATTTACAATATTACCCCACTGATCTGAGCCTCCAATTTGTAAAATACAATTATTTTTTTTATATAATTGGTAAAAATCATAAGCTTGTAAAATCATGTAGTTAAATTCCATATAACTAAGCGATTGTTCTCTCTCTAATCTGAGTTTGACACTTTCAAAAGTAAGCATTTTGTTTATAGTAAAATGACTACCTATATCTCGCAAAAATTTTATGTAATTTAATTTTGTAAGCCATTTTGCATTATTAACAAAAATAGGTTTAGTTTTTTTATTTGATGTATTTAAAATTCTATTAAAAGCTTTTTTTATACTCTTTATGTTTTTATCAATTTCTTTTTTTTCGAGAATTTTTCTTGTCGAGTCTTTACCTGATGGGTCGCCAATAAGCGTTGTACCTCCTCCTAATAGAACAATTGGGCGGTGACCATATTTTTGCATCATTTTAAGAATCATTATTTGAAGTAGACTTCCAACATGTAGGCTTTTTGCTGTACAATCAAAACCTATGTAGGCGGAGATTGATTTTTTATTACTGATTTCACTTAGTTTGTCAAAGTCTGTGCACTGACTTAAATACCCCCTAGAGCTCATCTCAGTTAAAAATTTATTTTTCATAGCACTTACTGTTTAAACTACTATTATACAAAAATTGTTATAAATAAATAAAAATATGAATGAAAAATATACATCTTTGGGCTTGATGAGCGGAACATCTGGAGATGGAGTAGATGCATCTATAATAAATTCAGACGGTGTTAATAAATTTGAGACAGTAAAAGATAAGTATTATGAATATGATTCTAATATTTATAAGGATTTCCATTTTTTAAAAGATAGAATTTTTAATTTCCACGATCTTAAAAAACTTTCAAAAGAGATTAATGGATTAGAGAGAAAAATTACCTTATTTCATGCTAAAATTATAAAAGAGCTATCAATTAACAAAGAGGAAACTTTGATTGGTTTTCACGGCCAAACAATATACCACAATGCAAAGGAAAAAATTTCAAGACAATTAGGTGATGGAAAATTACTTTATCAACTAACAAATAGGAAGATAATTTACAATTTTAGAGAAAATGATATTTTGAATGGTGGTGAAGGAGCACCTTTGACACCTATATTTCATAAATTAATAGCTACCCAAAAAAAAATAAAACTACCTACATGCATTCTCAATATTGGAGGAATTTCAAATGTTACAATAGTGGGTCTCGATGAATTATTTAGTAAAGATATCGGACCTGGAAATTGTTTAATTGATGCTTGGGTAAGAAAAAATTCTAAGAAAAAATTTGACTATGATGGATACTTAGCGAGTAAAGGAAAAAAAAATGAAATAATTTTCGAACAAGCGCAAGAATTATATTATAACAGAAATAAAGAAAAAAAATCATTTGATACCAATGATTTTGATATATCTTTTTCAAGAGGTTTATCGCTAGAGGATGGGACAACTACTCTTACCGAGTTTACAGGAAGCATAATTGCTGAAACAATTTCTCTTTTAGCAAAAAATGGAAAAACATTTAACAATATCATTATTTGTGGCGGGGGTAGGAAAAATAAAATGTTAATTAATATTATTCAAAAAAATCTTTCACAAAAAATAAAAATAAAGATGATTGACGATTATGGTATTGATGGAGATTTTGTTGAGTCCAAGGCGTTTGCCTTTCTCGCAATTAGATCATATAAAAAATTGCCAATAACTTTTCCAAGTACAACAAATTGTAAAAAACCCTGCACTGGTGGTAAAATAGTTGAAAATTAAATAAGAGCGGTCTTTTCTTTCAAATATTTTTCAATTTCTATTACTAATTCTTTCTCGTTATCTTTAAAAAAATGATTTGAATTTTTTATTTTAGAAAAAATTACCTCAACCCCTTTTTGATTTTTAATTCTATTATCAAGCTCATTAATACTTTCCTTAGTAACTAATTCATCATTCTCACTATAAATTACTTGACCAGAGGTGGGACATGGAGCTAAAAAAGAAAAGTCGTAGACGTTGGGTTGTGGAGAAACTGCTATGAAATTGTTGACCTCTGGCCTTCTCATTATCAATTGCATACAAATTAATGAGCCAAAAGAAAAACCGGAAACCCAGCATTGACTGTAATCTAAATTTTGTCTTTCAATCCAATCTAAAGCTGCTGCAGCGTCAGAAAGTTCTCCTTGACCATTATCAAACACTCCATCACTTTTACCGACACCTCTAAAATTTACCTTTATTACTGAAAAACCATTTTCCAAAAAAATGTTATACATCAGTTGAACAATTCTGTTATTCATAGTTCCACCGTACTGTGGATGAGGATGAAGTACGATTGCAACAGGAGAACCAAATTTTGGATTTTTATAATATTTTGCTTCAAGTCTACCAGCTGGTCCAGGAATAAAAATCTCTAAACTTTTTGGTTTCATAATTGATAATGATTATTATTAAAAAAAAAAGTACAGATTTATAACACGTTTTTATGCGACAAATATTTTTTTTTAATCCTGACTAAAATAGTAGGAATTGACCTAAAACTATTGTAATACAACGTTAATTATGAAGCTTACAAATAAAGGAAGATACGCGGTAATGGCTATGGCAGACTTAGCATCAAATGCCAAAGATGGGCCAATAAGTCTTGCTGAAATATCATTGAGACAAAATATTTCACTTGCTTACTTAGAACAAATCTTTTTAAAATTAAAAAGCAATAAATTAGTTAGGAGCTCAAGAGGAGCTGCTGGAGGATATTTTCTAGAAAAACCAGCCTCTGAAATTAAATTATCTAATATTATTTATGCGGTTGATGAGGAAGTTAAAACATTAAATTGCAAAAAAAATTCAAAGAGAGGATGCAACAACAAACCAATTAAATGCATTACTCACGATTTATGGGACCAATTAGATCAACACATAAACGGTTTTTTTGAAAAAGTAAAATTACAAGATCTTACTAAAGTAGTTGAAAAATAACAATGAAAAGTGAAGAATTAAAGAATCAGGATTATAAATATGGTTTCACTACAGAGATCGAAAACTTCAAAGCTCCAAAAGGACTTTCTGAGAAAACTATAAGGTTTATTTCTGAGATTAAAAAAGAACCTAAATGGATGCTTGATTGGCGATTAAAAGCATTTAACAGATTAAAGGTTTTGAAAGAGCCTAACTGGCAAAAACCAAAATATCCTAAAATTAATTATCAAGATTTATATTATTATTCAGCTCCAAAAAGTATGAAAGATAAACCTAAAAGTTTAGATGAAGTAGATCCAAAACTTATTGAAACATATAATAAACTTGGCATTCCTTTAAATGAACAAAAAAGATTAAGTGGAGTAGCAGTAGATGCAGTTTTTGACTCTGTTTCTGTAGCGACAACTTTTAAGGGAGAACTAGACAAAAAGGGAATAATTTTTTGTCCAATTTCTGAAGCTATTCAAAAACATCCAGATTTAGTTAAAAAATATCTAGGATCTGTTATTCCTCTTAGTGACCATTATTTTGCAACGTTAAACTCAGCAGTATTTACAGATGGGTCTTTTGTTTACATTCCACCTAATACAAGATGTCCGATGGAACTCTCTACCTATTTTAGAATAAATGCATCAGAAACGGGTCAATTCGAAAGAACACTAATTATTGCAGACAAAGGTAGCTACGTTAGTTATTTAGAGGGCTGCACAGCCCCAATGAGAGACGAAAATCAATTACACGCAGCTAACGTAGAATTAGTTGCTTTAGATGACGCAGAAATAAAATATTCAACAGTTCAAAATTGGTATCCTGGCGACAAAGATGGAGTTGGTGGAATTTATAATTTTGTAACAAAGAGAGGCGCATGTAGAGGTAGAAATTCCAAAATCTCATGGACGCAAGTAGAGACTGGTTCCGCGATAACTTGGAAATATCCAAGTTGTATTTTACAAGGAGATAACTCTGTAGGTGAATTTTATTCAATTGCTATAACTAATAACCATCAGAAAGCAGACACTGGAACCAAAATGATTCACTTAGGTAAAAATACAAAGAGTAAAATTATTTCAAAAGGAATTTCAGCAGGTCAAGCCGATAATACATATAGAGGTCTTGTAGATATTGGAGCAAAGGCTAAAAATTCTAGAAATTACACTCAATGTGACTCACTTTTAATGGGCAATAAATGTGGAGCACATACAGTACCGTATATAAAAAATAAAAATTCATCTTCAACGGTTGAACATGAAGCTACGACATCTAAAATCAACGAGGATCAATTATTTTATTGCAATCAAAGAGGACTAAATCAAGAGGAAGCGGTAAGTCTTATCGTAAATGGTTTCTGTAAAGAAGTGCTTCAGCAACTTCCCATGGAATTTGCAGTTGAGGCACAAAAATTGGTTTCTATTAGTTTAGAAGGGAGCGTCGGATAATGCTACAATTGCAAAACCTAAAGGCTTCAGTTAATGATAAGTCAATTTTAAATGGATTAAACTTAGAAATTAAACCCGGAGAAGTACATGCTATCATGGGACCAAACGGGTCTGGAAAAAGTACCCTAGCAAATATTTTATCTGGTAAAAGTGGGTATGATGTAAGTGGTAGCCTGAAATATGAGGGAAAAAACTTACAAGAAATTCCTATTGAGGAGCGAGCTCATAAAGGAATCTTTTTAGCTTTTCAATATCCTTTAGAAATACCAGGTGTTAATACAACTAATTTTCTTAAAACTTCATTAAATTCAATTAAAAAAGCTAAAGGTGAAAAGGAATTAGATACATTAAATCTTTTAAAATTAATTAAAGAAAAAGCATCTGAATTGAATATCGATGAAAAATTTTTATCTAGACAATTAAATGTAGGTTTTTCAGGGGGAGAGAAAAAGAAAAATGAAATACTTCAAATGAAACTTTTAGAGCCGAAATTAGCTATCTTGGACGAGACAGATTCTGGCTTAGATATAGATGCATTAAGAATTGTCGCCGATGGGGTAAACTCCTACAAAAATAAGAAGAACGCTTTTCTAATTATTACACATTATCAAAGACTACTTGATTACATTAAACCAGATTTCATTCATGTATTGTCAAAAGGCAAAATTATTAAAACAGGATGTGCCGAATTAGGTCAAGAACTAGAGAAAACAGGTTATGAAAATTTAAAATAATGAAACCATTATTTAAAATAGATTTAAAAAGGATACCTTCCTTCAATGACAAATCCGCTGCAGAGAGAGAAAAAAATTTTGAATTGTTTTTAAAAGGAGGTTTTCCAAGTAAAAAAGATGAAAATTGGAAATTTTCTGATCTAAATTTTATTATAAGTGAGAATTTCAAGAATATTACGAATAACGATAATTACAAGTTTGACGAAAAAATTGAGTCGATAAATGACTTTGATCATAATAAGATTATTCTTATTAATGGATCACTGAGATCATATGATTTAAAATTTGAGGAAAGAGATAAAGTAAAAATTGAAAGATTAAAATCATCTGAGGGTTCTTATGATCAAATAAAAAATAATCTTCATTACCTTAATAAAGCTTTATCTATTGGCGGGTACAAACTTGAAGTGCAAAAAGACTACAAATGTAAAAAACCAATAATAATTTATAATTATTTTACTGAAAATCTAGATAATAAGATTATCAATAATTCAAATGAGATAAAATTAAATCAAAACTCCGAATTAACTTTAATTGACTATAATATTGGTAAAAAAAGTAAATTTATTAAAAACACCTTTGAAAAAATTAATATTAATAAAGGCTCGGTCTTAAAAAATATCATTTTACAAAAAACAAAAGGCAATTGTTATTTTTACAGGAATATTTCTGGTACCCAAGATTATAACTCGAGTTATCAAAATTTTATATTAAGTTCAGGACTTAAATTTAATAAAATTGAAATTGATATGAATCTAGAAAAAGAGAAAAGTAGTTGTTATATCTTATCTGGATTAAATTTAAGTAAAGAGGAACATCAAGAAATCAAAACTCAAATTAATCATTTGGCACCGAATTGTAAAAGTTATCAAAAAATTAAAAATGTTTTAGAAAGTGATAGCAACGGAGTTTATCAAGGAAAAATATTTGTTAAAGATATTGCCCAAAAAACAGATGCATATCAACTAAGCAAAGCTTTAATTTTAAATGATAAAGCTGAATTCAACGCTAAGCCAGAGTTAGAAATTTATGCTGACGATGTAAAGTGTTCTCATGGATCTACTTCTGGCAGTATAGATGCTGAGGCTATACACTATTTAATGACTAGAGGTATTGAATTAAGAGAAGCAAAAAAACTTTTGATAAAAGGTTTTCTGAATGAAATATTTGACAACATAACTGAAGAGAAAATAAGGACATTTCTAGAAAAAAGCATAACGGAGCAGATTGATGAAAATCGATAATATAAAATCTAAATTCCCAATTTTTAAGCAAACAATTAAAGGCAAACCTTTAATATACTTGGATAGCGCTAATTCATCACAAAAACCAAAAACAGTAATAGATGAGATGTCTAGATTTTATGAAACTGAATTTTCAAATGTAGGAAGAAGCGTGCATACCTTAGCAGTTAAAGCCACAAACAAATTTGAGGAAACCAGAGATATAGTTAAATCGTATGTTAATGCTAAACATAGAGAAGAAATAATTTTTACAAAAGGAGCTACAGAAGCAATTAACTTAGTAGCCAACACTTACGGAGAAAAATTTGTAAAAGAGGGCGATGAAATTCTCGTGACTGAATTAGAGCACCATTCAAATTATGTACCCTGGCACTATTTAAGAAAAAAAAAGGGCGCAATTATTAAATTTGCATCAGTTAACGAAAACGGAGAAATTGACATCGATGAGTTTAAAAAACAAATTACCGAAAAAACCAGAATGATTGCTTTCACTCATATTTCAAATGTAACAGGAACCATTTTGCCAATTAAAAAGATTACAGACTTAGCAAAATCAAAAAATATTCCGGTTTTAATTGACGGGACGCAGGGTGCCCCTCACTCAGTTCTTAATGTTCAGGATTTAGGATGCGATTTTTATGCTATTTCTTGTCATAAAATGTATGGTCCAAATGGACTAGGCATTCTTTATGCTAAAAAAAAATGGGTAGATGAATTGCCGCCATATCAAGGAGGCGGTGGAATGATTAATGAAGTAAAGAAGGATGAAATCACTTACGCTGAATCTCCTAATAAATTCGAAGCAGGAACAATGCAAACAGCAGAGGTAGTGGCTTTTGCAAACTCAATAAAGTTTATTCAAGATTTTGGAATAAAAAATATTGAAAAACATGAAAGTCAAATTCTTGAGTATGGTTTAGAAAAATTAAGAAAAGACAATTCTGTCAATATTATTGGTAATCCTAAAAATAGAGCATCAATAATTTCTTTCACAATAAAAGGAATTCATCCCCATGATATAGCAACAATTTTAGATGATGATGGAGTCGCAATTCGAGCTGGCCATCATTGCTGTCAAATTTTACATGATAAATTAGGAATACCTGCTTCTGCAAGAGCTTCAATTGGAGTTTATAATAGTAAAGAGGATATTGATGTTTTAAGCGAGTCAATTAAAAAATGTAAGAAAGTATTTCAGATTTAAATGGAACTAAAAGAACTATATCAAGAGATTATTTTAGATCATGCAAAGAATCCTAGAAATAAAGGTAAGTGTGAAGGGTATAATCATGACGCCAAAGCACATAATCCTCTTTGTGGAGATAAAGTCCATATTTATTTAAAATTAGAAAAAGACAAAAATATTTCAGACTTAAGTTTTGAAGGAGAAGGGTGTGCAATTTCTTTAGCATCAGCATCTATTCTCACAGACACTTTAAAAGGTAGAGATTTACAATTTTCAAAAAAAATTACAGACGATTTTTTAAATATGTTAAAAAACAAATCGAAGATTACTTTAAACAGCCTATCAGAAAACCAAATAACAACTATATCTTCTTTGTCAGGAGTCCAGGAATTTCCAATGCGAATTAAATGTGCTACAATGGCATGGCATACTCTTTTATCAGCCTTAGAAAAAAAGATATAAATTATGATTGATTTAAAAGAAAAAATAATTAGAGAAATAAAAAAAATTTATGATCCGGAAATTCCAGTAAATATTTTTGAATTGGGCTTGATATATAAGATTGAAATTATTGATAACAAAAAAGCACTGATAGAAATGACTTTAACTTCTCCTAACTGTCCCGTAGCTGAAAGTTTGCCTAACTCTGTAAAAGAGAATATATTAAAAATTGATGGGGTAGAGGATGTTGAACTAAAATTAGTTTGGGATCCCCCATGGACAAAAGAAAAAATGTCAGAAGCAGCCAAGCTAGAATTAAACATATGAGCGAGCAAATAATTAAACTAAGCGATAATGCAGCTGAAAGAATAAAACAAATAATGTCTAATGCAGAAAACTCTGCAATCGGGGTGAGAGTAGGTGTAAAATCTGGAGGCTGTGCTGGAATGTCTTATGTGATGGAATATGCAAATGAAATTAAACCTAACGAGGAAATAATTGAGGAAAAAGGAGTTAAAGTTTTTATAGATCCTAAAGCCATCATGTATTTGCTTGGTACAGAAATGGATTATAAAAAGGAAAAATTTTCTTCACAATTTATTTTCAAAAATCCCAATGAGACTGAGCGTTGTGGTTGTGGCGAATCTTTTAAAGTTTAACCACTATAATACATCTCAAACTCTATAGGGTGAGGTGTATGCTCAAAATTATAAATTTCTTGAAATTTCAGTTCAATGTACGCGTCGATCTGATCATCAGTGAAAACTCCACCCTCTGTCAAAAATTTTCGATCTTTATCAAGATTTTGCATTGCTTCTCTTAAAGACCCGCAAACCGTAGGGAGTTTTTTAACTTCATCCTCAGATAATGAATAAAGATCTTGATCAAAAGCTTTACCTGGGTCAATTTTATTCTTAATTCCATCGATACCTGCCATCAACATTGAAGCAAAAGTTAAATATGGATTTCCAGCTGCATCTGGGAATCTTATTTCCATTCTTGCAGCTTTAGGATTCATTATTACTGGTATTCTGCAAGACGCAGATCTGTTTCTTGCTGAGTAAGCTAATATCACTGGAGCTTCAAAACCTGGTATTAATCTTTTATAACTATTAGTAGTAGCGTTTGAAAACGCGTTAATTGCTCTAGCATGTTTTAGAATTCCTCCAATATAATATAGCGCGTCTTTTGATAATCCCGCGTACTCTTTACCCATGAATAGTGGAGTGTTACCTTTCCAAATAGACTGGTGGCAGTGCATCCCTGATCCGTTATCTCCCTTAACTGGTTTTGGCATAAATGTTGCTGTTTTTCCAAAAGAATGAGTTACCATCTGAACTGCATATTTATAAAGTTGAACATTGTCAGCTTGATTAGTTAGTGTTCCAAAATACATTCCTAATTCATGTTGACTTGGAGCAACTTCGTGGTGATGCTTTTCAACTTTAACCCCCATATCTTTTAGAGCTTTTAAATATTCACCTCTCATATCTTGAGCACTGTCTACTGGAGGGACAGGAAAATAACCACCTTTTATGCCAGGTCTATGTCCTAAATTTCCATTTTCATATTTCTTCCCGGTGTTATAAGGACCCTCTGAACTGTCTATGGTAAAACTGGTTTCGTTCATATCGTTTTTGAATCTGACATCGTCGAACACAAAAAATTCTGGCTCTGGTCCAAAATAAGATTTATCACCTATCCCTGTTTTTTTAAGGTAAGCCTCAGCTTTTTTAGCTGTACCCCTTGGATCTCTCTCATAAGGGTCTTTTTTTACTGCATCAAGGATATCACAGAAAATATTTAAAGTTGTGTGAGAATTAAAAGGATCAACTATTGGCCTATCTAAATCAGGTTTTAAAATCATATCAGACTCGTTGATTGCTTTCCAGCCAGCAATAGATGAACCGTCAAAAAAAACTCCGTTATCAAGCATGTCCTCATCAACCACTGTCGCATCCATAGTTAAGTGTTGTAATTTACCCTTCGGATCAGTAAATCTCAAATCTACGAACTCAACTTGCTTATCTTTCATTAACTTGAGAATGTTTTTTGAACTCATTTTGCTCCTTTAAGTATTTAATGTTTTAATTTTGACCAGACAATATATAAGGTGTTTTTTTAGAGTATAACTAAAAATATATACCAGCTATGCATTAATTACATGAATACAATTTTGACTTGAAATGAGAGAAGCAAATACTTTTGATTTATCTTTATTAATATTTTTAGCTGTAATTTGGGGCTCTGCTTTCTTTAATATAAAGATAGCAACATATTCTTACGAACCTTTTACACTTGCTTTAGTTAGGGTAATATTTGCCAGCATACCTTTACTTGTTTTATGCAAATTGAAGGAAATTAAAATTGAAGCATTTAGCGAAAATTGGAAATTATACGCTTCAATAGGTTTGTGTAATATTTCCATACCATTTGTTTTAATTGCGATAGGCACCTCAATGATAAACAGTTATTTAGCAGCGATTTTAATGAGCACAACACCTTTGAGCGGATCTCTTTTAGCACATTATTTTTTAAAAGATGAAAAACTATCTCTTCCAAAATCTCTTGGAGTTTTAATAGGATTTAGCGGAATAGTTTTATTGTTTTTTGATAAAGTAATTATAAATAGTGAAAATTATCTTTATGCTTTAATTACGATATTAGGATCAACATTTTACTGTATTGGCGGTTTATTAACCTTAAAATTGAAAGATAAGAAAAATGAGAATGTGACAACATCAACAACTTTATGGTCTGTAATTTTTCTTCTTCCTTTTTCCCTTGTCATTGAGACACCTTGGAATTTAAACCCAACTTTAGCCTCGACTATTTCACTACTTTATTTGGGTGTTGTAGCAACTGGCTTTGCTTGGCTGATTAGATTTAGAATTTTAACTGTCAATGGATTAGTTTTTCAAACACAAGTAGCATATTTAATTCCAATTTTTGGAATTTTTTTTGGTTATTTCTTAATGGATGAAATAATTACATGGAGAGTTTTAGTATCATTGGTTATAATTCTTACTGGAATTTATATTTTTAAAAAAAATAATAAAGGTTAAAAAAAGTAAATGGGAAACGAGTCGATTGAAGCAAGCTTTTTATCTGTTTTTGCATTAATAAGTTTTTTTATTTTTTTAATAACAAGTAAGTACTCTCACAAATTTAAAAGTGGGATATTATTAGACACAGACCTTTTGAAACCCCAAGCGTTTCACGAACGGCCGATCACTAGAAGTGGAGGAATAGCAATTATATTATCTCTCTTTATTTCTTTTAAAATATATTACCTGCTTTTTTCTGAAATTTTGTACGATTATATCTTTTTGAGCTCTTTAATATTTTTTGTAGGTTTTTTAGATGATCTAAAAATTAAAATTACTCCAGCTAGAAGACTTATAGTGATGATTTTAATTTTATTTTCATTTACGTCTATTTTTCAGCTCAAAATTCTACATGTAGATTTAATATTTTTAAGATTAATTACTGATAATCATTTTCTATCTTCTATTTTTGTACTTTTGTGTTTTTTATTCATAGTAAATGGGGCTAATCTGATAGATGGATTTAATGGGATGCTAACAATCCACTTAATTATTATTAATTCTATATTAGTTTATATTAATTTAGAAAATTCAAACTTAGAGTTTTCGTTTATACTCATAAGTCAAATAATTATTTTACTTTCGTTTTTGTTATTTAATTTTCCTACAGCAAAAATCTTTCTTGGTGATGGAGGAGCGTATCTTTTAGGATCTTTAATTGCGTTAAATGTAATTATTACTAATAATTTATATTCTAATATTTCATCATTTTTTTTCTGCACGCTGTTGTTCTATCTCTTTTTTGAAGTATTCTTTTCTTTTTTTAGAAAATTATTCAATGGAAACTCACCCTTTTACCCAGATGACAGTCACTTGCACATGCTCAGTTTTTATAAAATTTCTAAAGTTTTTGGAAAAGAAAAAAGTAATTTTTTAAACTCAATTATCATTAATTTTGGTTTTTTAATTTTAATTATTCCAGGGATATATTTTTCAGAAAATCCACATTTAAGTAGATATTGGTTTTTTATGCTTTTATTAATTTATATGATCATTTATTTTAGACTTTACCGTTTAACAAAAAATTAATTTGATATATAAAACATTTTTAATATTGGGCAAGTGGCGGAATTGGTATACGCGCTGGTCTTAGAAACCAGTGCCGCAAGGCTTAAGAGTTCGAGTCTCTTCTTGCCCACCAAATAATTATGAAAGTAGAAGTAAAATCAAAAAAAGGACTAAGAACAGTTTTATCTGTAATAGTTGATAAAAAAAATATACAGACTAAAATGGAAGAAAGGCTTAAAGAACTTCAAAAGGAAGTAGCATTAAAAGGTTTCAGACCAGGGAAAGTCCCCCCAAATGTAATTAAAAGTCAATTTGGCAAATCAATTTATGGAGAGGTAGTAGATAAAGTTTTAAGAGAAACTTCTACAAAAGCTATAGATGAAAAAAAACTAAAAGTTGCAGGACAACCAAAAATAGATCTTAAACAGATTGGTGAAGGGAAGGATTTAAGTTATGATCTCCAAATAGATTGTTTGCCTAATGTAATTTTAAAAAATTTTGATAAATTTA
>CACATS010000003.1 GCA_902535505.1 uncultured Pelagibacteraceae bacterium
GATATAAAGTCATTATTTAATTAAGATGGAAATTATAGTTTTTACTCCAAATTTAGAAATAGTTTATCAAGAAGGCTTATTCTTTTTAAATTATATTATTGAACAAGTGATAGAAATCACTGCACAAATAAAAATTTAATTTGCTTTTAAATAATTTTTTCTTTTTATTCATTATTGGCGCAGTAATTGGCAGTTTTTTAAATGTTTGTATTTACCGATTGCCAAAAAATCTTAATATTGTATCTAAAAGATCTTTTTGTCCCCGATGTAAAAAAAATATTAAATGGTTTGATAATATTCCTTTAATTTCGTCTTTAATTTTAAAATTTAAATGTAGGTTTTGTAAAAAAAAAATCTCAATCCGATACTTTTCGGTGGAGCTATTATCTGCTTTGTTTTTAAGTACAGCATTAAGTTTTACAGCAAACCTTTTAGACTTCATATTATTTAGTTTAATTTTTTACATTTTTATTGTGATTTTTGTGATTGATATTAAGCATTATATTATTCCTGATAGTCTAAATTTTTCTTTAATTTTAATTGGTATTTTAAAAAACTTTTTACCAGAAACGGCGTTAAATCTTAATCAAGATATGTTTCAGTCTTTGGCAGGAGGAGCTGGAGGTTATTTTCTTATATGGATTATAATATTTTTATATAAAAAATTTAAAAATGTTGAGGCTATGGGCTTAGGCGATGCAAAATTATTATCAGGACTTGGTTTTATATTTGGTCTTAAATCTATTTTTATAATTTTATTTACTGCATCAATTTTAGGACTTTTGTATTCAATCCCAAAATTACTATTGGGAAAAAGCTCATTAAAGACTGCTTTACCTTTTGGTCCGTTTTTAATTATTGGTTCAGTGATATATTTCTTTTACTTTAGTGTTTAAACGTTAAAATTCCCTATTAGCGGAAAAGATTAAAGCGTTTTCATGACCAAATCCATCTTTCTCACGTCTTTTCATAATGGTTGTGATATTCCATCCATTGTCAAATATCCAATCAAAGCCTGCTTCTAATTTTATGCTAGAGCTAAAATGTTTAGAAATAGTTGTACTATATTGATTAGACGGGCTAGATATGAAATGTCCTTTTAATACAGAGTCTTCAGTTAAATCTTCATTATAATCTATCTTTAAATGTGGAAGAAGATCGGAATAATCAAAATTAATATTACTAGCTATTTTAACACCAATTGAAGCCGATGAACTAAACAAATCTCTATCATCAAAACTCATTTTCTCATTGCTTGAGCCTGCCTCACTATAACCATCAATTTCAGAGTAACCAAAATTAATTTGTGAATAATTGTAAATGTTTAAATTTTTATATTGATTTGATAAATTATACTTTAAAGCACCAAATGCATGTCTGGCCTTATTTTTTCCAGTAACCCTAGAATCATTAGTAATATCTACTACTCGGTCTGTATGTTGATCAGTTTCTCCTAAGCCAAAAAAAGTATCAACAAAATTTTGGTCATTTACCTTTAGCGTATGGTACATCATTAAATTTTTTCCCCTTGATGTTGATGTTGTCCCATTTGTGCTTACTTCTGTAATATTATCATCATCTCTAAATGCTAAACCAAATAATGAATTATTATCATAATCAATATCAGCTCCAATTATAAAACCATTAGAGTTAATTTGCCTTCCAAGCTGATCAGATCTGAAATTAAGAGAGCCTTTATTTATTGATCCAGACGCCCACCATACCCAATCTTTATATTGAGGATTAGAATTATTTCCGATCATACTTGTTAAATTTGAAGACATATAATCTTTAATATTTATTTTTTCTACAAACTCTTTTGAATAGTGTTCAAGCAATCTTTTGCTTATATTTTCATCATTAAATTTATCATTTAATGCAAATTTTAAATCTTGTATTTTAACACTTTGATTATTTCCTAATCTTCTATATTGCTCCATCCTTCTTAAAACTGAATTAGTGGATTGCGTTAAAGAACTTTTAATACTTTCGTTATGCGCTTCCACAATCCCCTTTAATTCCTTATCATCAAAAGCATCAAATGTACTTTCGCTTGCCTCGATAGAGTTAATGGTTAAAGTTGTTGTACCAGAAATAGTAGCTGATTCTCCATCGAGACCTCCGTATTCTATAATGTAAGCAGTTTGAGTGTGAGTATCAGTCGACTTGCCTGGCAAATCATTCCATTTACCACTACCAGTATAAAATTGACCGACTTCTTCCTCACCTGAGTTGTTAGGTTCGTTAGTATTCCAATTACTGTAGGAATACCCAACATCAACTGTACATCCATCAACTTCACCATCACAAAAATAAGTTTTGCCTGCCTCTGGTCCTGTTACCCACTGCCAATGACCTTCATTTGTATCTCCTGTTGTTTGATCATTGGCGTCTGAAGACCCAATCCAAGAGTTTGAATTAACTTTTGCTTTTATAAAAGCATTTTCACCAGCACTTGTAATTGTTACTAGGTATCCTGTTAATCCTTTGTACGTTGAAGCAGCAGCTAAAGCTTTTGCCTGTCTCCATGTTTTAGTAGCAGATACTACCTCATAATAATGTCCTGTACCTGAATAATAGTTTGTTCCCGCAGGAGTTACAGCTACCGTTACTGTTGGTGAACCTGCAGTTCCATCACCTTTAAAAGCCAAAGTTGCTAAAGCTGTATTTATATTAGCTTGCGTTCCTCTAAAACCTATTTCAGTTAAACTATTACCATTACAATCTGACGGTTCAGCAGCATTATCTGCGCTGTAGCCACAATACCCTGAAGCTTGTAATAAACTCGAGGTAGTTGTAATTTTTACATTTCCATCTGACGCTACCACCGATACTAACAATGTTCCAGTGAAACCACTTATACTAGGCGTTGTACCAGAATCAGCAAGAGTGACAAAGTCTGAAGTATCAGCCGTTAAACTTGATGGCATCGTAACGGTTTCTGCCAACAAAAACTTAGGACAAATCAAAAAAGTAGCTAATACAGCTTTTATAAAAGTATCTCTAAAATTCATAAAAAAAAAATTTATAGCCATTTTTATATATTTATGGAAGAAAACAACCAAAAATTTATTAAAGTAAAACCTCAATTATTTGTTATAAGCTGCGTTATTTAGGACTAACTGATATGATTTTAATCAATTTCTTTCCAATATTGGTTCTGAACAGCTCCACCTGTACTAGTTGCCTGAGACTTACCAGTTATCAGGTTATCAGTTGCAGTAAATCCTGAAATATTATCTTTAGCATTACCTGCAATACCTATGTAAAGGTTATCACCTTGTACAACTACTTTCGATAACACTCCAGATCCAAGTTCGATGTTTAAAAGTGAGCTACCGCAGAGGGTATCATAAGCTGTTAAAATAGCCTTTCCAGTAGTGCATGAATTTGCTCCTTTAGAAGGCTCATAGATTGGAAAATAAACTCTATCTTTATCTACAGTCGGTTCCGCTGTTAATTTTTGTTTATTAACAAGATTGACATACCAGCCAAGTTTATCGCTTGGTACAGGGCATTGAGAATTAGTACATTTGGATATATTGCCTACTTGCGATACATTTACAAAATTTGGAAAATCTTTATCTTTAATCCCAAACAACCTATTTTGAATTTGATCAGAGTCTTCTCGAAGTTTTTGTGTATTTCCAGTTCCAAAGTATAACCACAAATTATTATCATTATTAATAGTGGCACTCGATTTTGTATAAATATATCTTCCATTGCTTGCAGTTGTTTCAGCATCAAATAAAGTGGTTGTACTAATATTTTCTTTAATTGCTAAATAACTTGGGCTACTCGAATTGAAGTCTATTGAATAATTCTCGGTTAAATTAATTTTTGTAATTTTTCCCTCAAGGTCGTTTGCATAAATTAATGCGCCATTGTAAGTTGCTTTACCAGTACCATCAGCAGTTATAACATTTAAATCTGCAGGCAATCCATTTACGACGTCATTACCCAATCTTCTAAACGTAACATTACCAGTATCAGGCTTGGGCGGGCCTCCATTACGAGTATTTGGCCAAGGCTCATCGAATTCTACATAATCTACACATACTAAGTTCCCAACAGGCTTAAAGGCAATGGTATGTGATACAGCTGGAGTAAATTCA
Source organism: uncultured Pelagibacteraceae bacterium (assembly GCA_902535505.1). Taxonomy (GTDB): domain Bacteria; phylum Pseudomonadota; class Alphaproteobacteria; order Pelagibacterales; family Pelagibacteraceae; genus Pelagilacustribacter. The sequence goes on from CACATS010000003.1 coordinate 4,116, forward strand.
GCAGTTATAATTTCATTTTTGTTTGGGTCGTAACAAACATTATCATTCCATCCAGGAACTGTCCCAAAATCAGGATCTTTATCAGTATAACTAACTTGTGAGGATACGGTAAAAAATCTATTTTCTTCATTAGTAGATGGATCTTCTACTAATGTGGTGGTTCTTTTGAATAAAGAACCTGTCCAACCATATGCAGATTCTTTTCTATCCTCAATATCTATCACTTTTAATACTCTTCCTTCATTCTCTATATCTACGACAAAAACTGCAGAGCCGATGTCTGGATTTACTGTTCCATTATATCCACCACCAAAAACTGCTACCCATTTATCTGTTGGATTATCTTGCCCATCATTTGAACTATCAACTTTGATCCTAATTATTCGGGGTGTAGACCACGTCTCGCCCAGTTTACGATAATCGAACTCAGGATTAATAGTTCCACTTGAGTAAGAAAAATCATTAATTGAACTATCACTATCCCAATGAGTTATAACTTTATTAATAGGATCATTTTTAATTGAAAAAATTTGTCTTGGATCTTCTAAATTTGTTATATCTAAAGCAAAAAACCCGCTACCTCCAGCACCAAAGCCACTCAATAAAATGGTTCTCCATCTTGGATTATTTATATTGTCATTAGGTGTATCATCAAAAAAGATATCTTTTACTACTGGAGAGCTATCTAAACCATAAATTGGGTTAGTCGCGTTTGCCTTTGCAGAGGGAATTCTTGATAAATTTTCCATTATTGCAGGTGGAATAAATCCCCATAGCTCTTCACCATTTGCATTATTATCTGTTTTGAATAAATGTAAAATTCCATTATTTGCTCCAGCAATGATCACTTCTTCTCGATTGCTACAATTTACACCGCAATCGTTCGATGCTTTAAAGTTTTCGTAATTATTTTGAACTCTGTAGTACGCATCGGTTTTATCAAAATTTGATACTGCAGAAACAGCTGTCGAAGCTTCAGGAGGACCAACAACAATTAAATTAGAATGATAAATATCAGCTAGTTTATGAATGTTGTCAGAAGTATCGCCGTCACCATCTTGGTCATAAGTATCCACACCTCTGATAAAGTTTATTAAATTATCAATTTCAGTGTCACTTGGCGAGGATTGAGGATATATCAAAGCTCTTATCTCATCTCTGTTGGTTGTAGTAAAATTATTTAAATTGGAATTTGATAATCCAGCTGTCCAAATCCTTCTCGAAGAAGTTCTATTGTTAAGTGTCTCTGCTGCATCCCATTGCGTAGCACCGAATGTCCCATTTTCATTGAGCTGATATTTTTTAACACTTCCTTCCCATTGTTTATTACTTGCGTATTCAAAAGTTGCTTGATAAACAAAATCTCCTTTTTGAACATCTGACATGACCGCAGGAGTAGTAAAAGTTAATCTGCCCGAGATCGCCTGTTTTATTGCGTCTGTTAAGGTTGCTAAAAGATCAGCTTCATTGTCGGCAAATAAAGGTGCAGTTGTTCCCCCCGCAACTGCGGTTGAAATATAATTCGATTGACTACCAGTTAATGCAAAACCAACCATAAATGTTTTTACTAATTTACCTTTGTCTTTGGTTCTTAAACCATTCAATTCATTAATCACTTTATGATTATTATTCCATTGTCCATCACTTATAAAAATAATATAATTTTGAGTACATTCTTGGCCGTAGTTTGGAGGAATTGGAAATTGTTGCCCACTTCTCATTCTCTGACCAGTCCAATACCTATTTGCCTCAGCAAGTGCATACTCTGGCTCAGTTCCACCAATGTGTCTTACTCTTCTTACTTGATTAAAAATTTGCCTAGCACCGTTCTCGCTAATGGGTACAATCATATTAGTACGCCTTTTATTATTGGATCCCCATTGCATTAAACCAAAATTTGCTCCTGAAGTAAGGTCTGTGTTAGAAACAATTTTCCTTATAACGTCTTTTGCTGCGTCGAGACGTTTCTTAGCTCTACCACCACCTATTTGAAATTGTAAAGTCCCGGCATTATTGTATTTAAGAAGTCGATTTCTTCTAAAATCTGCAACATAACTATTATCACTGCTATCTAAATGAACTCCGTATGGGTAGCTATATCCAGATGCAACTTGACTTAAATATGAAAGACTCGAATTATATTTTCTTAAGCTATGCGTAACTGTTCCAAAAATATTTCCATTACTATCGTAATCTGCATCAAAAGATACTCTATCTCTAGGTGAAGAACGCGCGAAACTTAAATTACTTCCAGAGACATTAAACTCTGTAAATCGTCTACCTCCGTAACGTGAATGTGCATTTGCAACAACTAACTTATTGCCAGCATTGTTCAAAGACATACCAAAACCCCAACTTACTCTAGAAGCACCAAAGCTTTGATAACCTAAATCACTAAAATTATTTCTGGCTAACTTTCCAATTAGTCTGGTGTTATTAGAATAGAAAATATAATTATCGTTTACAGCAATACCTTGTGGATATAAATTGATAGCAACATTTTTGATACAATTTCCCTCAAGATCAAGCACTTTAATTCTTCTATTAAAATAATCTGCTATATAAATTTGATCGTTATAAATAGCGAACTGCCTTGCACCGTTCCATCTTGTACAATTATTTGGACCACCTACTCCTCCAAAGTCTCTTAGATAATTTCCTGAACTATCAAAAGCTTTCATTCTGCCGTATCCATATTCCAAGACAAAGATATTTCCTGAGCTGTCGGTTTGGACATCGATTGGGTAGATCAGTCCTGCTTTTACTGGCAATAAATCTCTCATACTTCCAGAATTGTCTAACATAATTAGTATATTTGCGGGAATATCTGAGGTTCCTGTCCCAGGAGGTGGATTCTTAGCGTATAGTTTTATATTAAATAATAAAAAAAATATTATAAAAATTACTGTTGAGATTCTGACCATTCTGCAACTTTCCCTCTCCAATCATAAAGTTTTTGTAAGTATAATACATTACTAATCTCAAGCACTTCTGCTGGCCCCACTTCAGTATCTGCACGTACATATAAAATTAAATTATTTCCTATTTCCCAAGTATGACTTCCAAACCAATCTTTCTTACTTTTTCCTTTTGGCAAATTAAACTTGCCATATTTGTTCATTGTAAAATCCATTATCGCCGTGTCATTAACATATGCCCTCATTAAAGTTATTAATACCAGCTGATTATCTACAAAAAGATATTCAATCATTGTATTTTCAATTGATTTATTATTTGGACAAACTACATTTGAAGGGATTATTATTGTTTCTCCATTAAAATCATCTTTCATGGGTAAAGCAAATTGATTTTCTAAAAACTTATCGGGTTTGTCCCCAAAGTTTACAAAAGTTAGATCACACGCAAAGCTTATTTTTGATCCTAAACACAATATAAGAATTGTAAAAAATAATTTTTTCATTTAGTTCACCAATGTTATAGTTGATTGCAATACTGTAATCACATTACTATTTGCATTACATGATGATTTATCTGAATCGCAACCACATGAATAAATATTATAATATGTTGCCGTAGAAGTACCTGTATTTTTATAAGTTGTTCCTTGAGAAATATCACCACCTGTAGCACCTGAAACGGTTTGTATGATTGGAGTTTGAGTATTACCATTAGCATCTGGTGTTAGGGTAATAAAATATTCATAACTATAGTCAGATAATTTATTTTCACCCGAAATAAGCTCACTCAAATTCTTTTTTTCAATGTAATCTTTAACAGCTTTAGGATTTGATAATTCTGGAAAAAAAGCTGTCTTACAAAAGCTTAACTGGTTATCTGGATCACTACCGATAGATAAATTAGTTTGAGTGCTTAACCATTTCTTTGCTTCTGTAATACCTGTCTCAGCTGCATAAAATGTTTGTTGTTTGACATTTAGATTCCCATTTCGTTTATGATCTCCCGCAGCTATAACCATTAAAGTCGCGCCCATTAAAGACATTGCAACAAGCATTAACAATGCCAACGCAATCGCAAAACCTTTTTCATTTTTTCTTTTTTTATAATTTAACGACATTTCTCAAATATACACTTATATAAAATGTTTCTCTTAAATATTTATCTCTTTTGGTGAAATCACCTGCAGTTCCACCATTTAACATCTCAAAAGATATTGGATTATTTAATAGCTCATTAGGTGATCTCACTGTTATATAGACTTCCGCAGTATGAACTTTTGATTGATTATCAGAGCCAACAGTAACGCTATTCACTCTATTTCCATTTTGATCATTAAAAAATACTTGAAAGTCAGTTGCTTTTGAAACAATTGTCTTTGGTTCAAATTTTACAGGATTTCTAACAGGATTTTGTATTTCCTCTCTGACTAAGTAAGTTTCACCTGAATTATCTTTTTTGAGATAGTATCTAATCTCCAACCTATCGCTTACAGATGTATTATACCAAATTCTGAGCTTGTCACCTTTAGTTCCATCGTGAGCATCTATTTTTTCAATCCATCTATCCCAAGTCTGTCCAGTCGTTGCCTCATAATTCATATTTTTATATCCAGCATTTCTTAAATCTTTTGCCACCATTTGCAATGATGATCTTCCTGACGCGCTCATTTTAGCTTTATCGGTAATTTTTTGATAGGAGTTATTAAAGAATATGTATGAATAAGTTATAGCTAGTATTGAGATAGCTCCAATGACTGTAGCTATTAATGCTTCAATTAAAGAAAACGCCTTTGTTTTTTTCATTTTACAACTACTCCAATAAACTTTTCTTTTTTACCTCTATTAGATTTAAATTTAAATTTTACTGAAGTTCTGTCTGACCCAGAAGTTATCGTAGCTTCTTTTGTATCTAGCTGGTCACAAGGTAGCTTTTTAAACTGATTATTAATCTTAAGTTGATTTTCTTGCATAAAATGTTTTGCCCATTTCACTTTTGCCTTTTCAGCTAGTGTGCCTGTTGCGCTGTAATTTTTTGTACATTGTTGGGAATAGTTGTAGTTAGATGCGTTATTTGAATCTCCAATAATATCTTCTACTGCTGTTTCAGATAAAAAATTTATTTTATTAGCATCAATAGATCTATCAATTGAGGTCGTAGCGAAGCTTATCATTTGGTTTACCCCAATAAAACCAATACCCACTATCACTAGACAAACAAGTGACTCAATTAGACTAAGACCTTTTATATTTAATTTTGAACTATCCATGAAGTATTTTTTTCATTAAACTTCAGAACTTCTACGTCTAAATTTCTATTTATTCTGATTGCATATAAATATTCTAATTTTTTGTTTGGACTTTGGACCCAGTGACATCTATTACTACCCGATCTATCTGTGTTTTTATTTGAACATAATAAAAAAAGTGCTTTCCCACTCAATCCAGGAAAAGTTTCACCTCCATTACCGTACGGAGTAAAAAAAGCGTTTTTTGATAAGCAAACGTGTACATTGGGCGACCAATTAAGATCTGATGGCCAATTAAATGCATCCGAGGTATCTTTAGACATTCTCATCTTATCCTCTAGTATAAAACCATTAAATGAACCTGGGCATAATCTATCGCTAGTTCCATCGCTATAAGTTTTTGGAGTGTTCAGAAAACTTTTAGGAGCCGAATTAGAATGATGGGTTCTACTATCTGCAGGGACTCTCATGTGTTCTGACCATTCCTCTTGAGTCATCGTCCATAAAGCTGGATTCGGAACAAAATGAACAATAGCAAAAGGATATTTTCCTGAATTAACATTATCTCTTATTTTTTCTAAGTATTCTTTAACCTCAAATGCATTTTTTTTAGCCTCTCTCTCTGTTACCCAGTCGTCTACTTTTGGATAACCAAATACCGCCAAAATGGCAAAGATTGCTATAACAACTAATAATTCTATAATTGAAAATGCTTTATTGTTTCGCATCAACATTACTTATTTTCCCTGATTGCACTAAGTTTTCAATTGATTTTTCCATAGAGATCATTCCATCACGTGTTCCTGTTTGCATAACACTTGGTATTTGATGGATTTTTTTCTCACGAATTAAATTTTTAACTGGAGAATTACAAACCATTATCTCGAAAGCTCCAACTCTTCCTTTACCATCAGCTGTTTTAAATAATTTTTGTGTAATTACCATTCTTAAAGAGTCTGCAAGCTGAGCCTGGATCTGAGCCTGCTGCTCAGACGGGAATACGTCTATAATTCTGTTGATTGTATTAGGTGCACCACTAGTGTGCAAAGTACCAAAAACTAAATGACCTGTTTCTGCAGCTGTTAAAGCCATACTTATAGTTTCAATATCTCTAAGCTCTCCAACTAAAATAACATCTGGATCTTCTCTTAATGCACTTTTTAAAGCTGTAGAAAAACTCTCCGTCTGTTTACCAACTTCTCTGTGAGAGATTATACTTTTTTTATCTTTATGAATAAACTCAACTGGATCTTCAATTGTAATAATGTTTGCTTGTCTCGTTTCATTTATTTGATTTATAATCGATGCAAGAGTTGTGGATTTACCTGAGCCAGTAGGACCAGTAACTAGTACTAAGCCTTTATGCATGTCTACAATACTGTACATTACTGGAGGCAAATTAAGGCTTTCCATATTTAGAATAGTTGTTTCTACTTTACGTAAAACTACTGCAGGCCCTTGTAGCGTTTGATAAAAATTTGCTCTAAACCTCATATTTTCCAGCATAAAACCACTATCTAACTCGTTTTTTTGCTTAAAATGCTCAACATCAGATTTGGAGCAGTTTTTCTCTAAAAGGTTTATGATATCCTCATTTTTAACCACTTCTCCCTCTAAAATGACTATTTCTCCCATTAATCTGTAAGAAAAAGGGCAATTCGCTCTCAAATGGAAGTCAGACACTTTAGGGTTGTCTTTTACGACATTTACGATTTTACCAATCATTTTAAAAAAACCTTTGTTTTACTCATTTTTTTTAGATGCCTTTAAGGGCAGTTAAAAAAGTTGTGTTAGACTAATTCAATTTAATTATTCTAACACAAAATTTATAAACTATTTGACAAATTTTATCAATATTAAAAAAATGTTGATTTTATTGACTTTTTTGGAGATACTATTTTTAAATATACAAATATAAAATCTTAAAATCTATCTAACACAAAAAATATATTCTCTAACACAATATTTTTACGTTCTAACACAAAATAATATCAAATTCTTATATCTATAACACAAAATAAACTATTATTATTTGCAGATTCTAGAGCTTATATTTTTATAACACAAAATAATTGACAAAATTGTGTTAGAATTGTATTATAACACAAAATTTAAGGAGTGATTCGTAAATGTCAAATATAATTTCAACTAAAGATGGAAGATTACATATTTACGTAAGACAGGATAAATACAAAGGTAAGTTGAAATCTGAGAACTGGGTAGGCAGAACCTTCTATAAAGGTAAACAAAAAGTTGTATCTTCAGGCACCACAGACTTAGAAGAAGCAAAAAAAATTTTAGAGCAATGGTATGACGATTTAATTTCAGGAAAATTAGATAACAATAGTGACAATGATTCAAATAATAATATTAACATTGACCAAAACCAAAATGTTGAAACTTCAAAAACTACCGAACAAGTTTCAGAAATTAAACCAGAAATAACAAAAGAAAATCAATTACAAAACAACACCAGTTCTACAATTCCAGAAGAAAAGAAGAAAAAATTATTCAATTTTGATTTATCCTCATTAAAAAATTTATCATCTTTAAAAGACAAATTATCTTTTAAAAAAGATAATTTAGAAAATAAAAATAATCAAAAAGATAAAAACAATTTATCAAAATTTAAAAAATTATTTTCAGAGAAAATCAGTAAAGCGAATGTTGCAGGAGAGGAAATAGCTGGAATAGATATAGGAGAGGACTCTATAAAGATTGCTCAGCTAAGCAAAAAAGAGAATGATTGGATATTAGAAAAAATTTCTTTGCGATTACTTGATAAAAACAAAACTGCAGATGGCGTAATTAACGCTAAAGACTATGTATCTGAAGAATTGAAATTAGGAATGGCAAACGCAAAAGTTTCAACGACTAATGTTGCTATTTCAATACCAGTGACAAGCGCAATTATAAGAGTAGTAACTAGCCCTTTAATGTCTGACGATGAACTTCAAAAAGCTATAGAAACAGACTCTCTTTGGGAAAATTTAGTACAACTTACAGATGACTTAAACGAATATTCTATATTCCATCAAGTAATTAGCAGAAATAACAAAACAAACACTATGGAAATACTTTTCGTAGCTTCAAAACTTAGTGATGTAAATGCCTATTCCTCAATTGTAAAAAAAGCTGGCTTAAATCCAGTTATATTGGACGTTAAATGCTTCACTTTAAAAAACGCTTTTGATAATTCATTTAAAATTGAAAATAAAGCCAACAATGCTCTTTTAGAAATAGGATCTGAAGATAATTATTTAATTATCGTTCATGATAATATTCCAATCATTACAGATATATTTTTAAGACCAAACGAGAAGGATCTTCTAGGCCAGTTCGACGGAAATATTCAAAATACAGACACTGATAGTGTTGTTAGGAGATATTGCATGCAGCTTAAGCAAGCGTTAAGTGATTATGAAAGTAAATACTCATCAAAAATTAACAATATAAAGATTGTAAGCTCTCTTGCAAATATCGAAGAACTAATTCCTTTATTTAAAAAAAACTTATTAAATACTGGCCTTCAAGTTTTTGATCCCTTAAATGAATTACAAATACCAGCTTACAATCAAGAAAAAACTAATTTAAGAAATAGATCGATTTATACCTCCGTTCTTGGCTTAGCATATAGAAAATTAGACGTGTTCGGATATTATAAATTTGTAACTGCAGTTAAGAATATAAACCTTTTGCCTAATCGAGAAGCGCTAAAGAGACAAAGTAAATTAAAATTCCTTTCAGGGTTTGCAATGAAAGGGTTAGTAGGTGGTATTGCTGCACTATACTTGTTCCTAATTGGATTTTCCTTTTTTCAAATTAGTTCCAATAAAGGCAAACTTGCTAGTGAAAGCAATATAGAACAAGAATTTAATCTTGTAAGCGCTGAGCATAAAAAACTAACAAAGACAGTCAACGACATGAAAAAGGCACTTAAACTTGGTAATATGGTAAACTCTAATCAAACTGCATCATACAGAGCGCTTGCACAAATCACAAGAAGTGTTCCTCAAAGAGTTCAATTTACTGATCTTAATTATAACGGGAACAATCAGGTAATCATTACTGGTTTAGCCTTTTCTGACCAAGATATTATTAATTTCATAGCAAATTTAAATGGCAAAGATTTAATCGATCAAGCCTCTCTAAAAGCAATGAATGTACCAAAGGGTAAAAATGATTTACAGTCAGCAAATAACAAAAAAGGATTTACAATTTTATGTAAATTAAAAATATGAATTTAAGTGAAATAAAAAATATAGATCTCAAAAATATTGATGTTAAAGATTTAATTGAAAAATTAAAAAATAACGAACTTTTAAAAGATAAAAAATTCTTAACAAAATTTGGAATTTATTTCGGTTCAATAATGTTATTCTTTATTATTTACTACGCTTTTGTTAATCCAAAGGTGGAAGCCCAAAAACAAAGAATTAATATTATGTTACAAAACGAACAACAAACTGCTGGTTTTAAACAAGAAATTATAGGATTAAAAGCTACTATAGAAAAACTCCAACCTGAATATGATAAGAAAAGTAAATTATTTCACAGTCAAAAAGAAGTTGAAGGTCTTTACCAAAATATAAGTGATTTTGCTTCGATGAATAGTTTAAATATTATAAACCTTAATAAAGAGAACCCAGTCCCAGTTTCTCCAGGAAAAAATGCAAAAAAAGTAGCTTATTTTAAAATACCAGTATCGTACGAAATTACTGGAAATTATCTTGGATATTTAAAATTCAGAAGAGCACTAGCAAAATCAAATAAAGTTATCAATTTTGATAGGGAGCAGATAACAGTTGTTGAGGGTGCTGGAATTAAATCAGTAGGAACATTATCAATTGTAGGATTACCAGATGAATATAAGTAAAAAAATTTTATTCGTTATATTTTCATTATTACTTTTCACAAATCCAATCTTTGCTGAAGATAAAAAAGATCTTGTAGATGAGGAACTTCCTGCAATTAATCCGTTTCTTGGCGGTGGATCAGCTGGCGGTTCTAGTGGAGACGGTTTAGGCCCAGACGGGGTATCTCAATCCAATTCTGTATCTCTTAAGAATATGAAATTAAACGGCGTAGTAATTGGAGAAAGCAAAAGATTTGCGATTTTTAGTTTTCCAGATGGAAGAACTGTAAGATACGGGGAAGATACAATAATATCAAACAATCTTATGATTTTAGATATATTTCCGGACCGTATATTTATCAAGATGAATGAAGTAGAATATTCTCTTGATCTAAAAAATAATCTTGTAAAGGCTGAAGGATGACATTAAAATTAGTAAAAATAATATCATTATTAATAATTTTGGCATTAACTTCTAACTGCGCTTCTACAAAGAAAAAATCAGTTCACGGTGAGGAACCTTTAATTGATCCATCAGAAATTGTTGTTGAAGGAACTAAGGAGATGCAAGAGAAAGTAAAATATGGTCCAAAGCCTTATGAAACTGAGTTTGATCCCACAGCTAACAAAAGAAAAACAATTACAACTGAACAAGTAAGAAACTACGTAACAATCTCTAATGAATATGAAAACTTAAAACAAACTGTAAGCTTTAATTTTAATGGAGTCGACTTTAGAGACGCAATGGACTCTCTTGCCGACATAGGTGGTATTAATATAATAGTAGGCGAAGAAGTTAGCGGTACAGTCACTGCAAAACTTCAAGATGTTGGCTGGGATGTGGCCTTTCAAACTCTTTTAGATATGAAAACTCTAGGGGCAGATATTGATGTAGCCAGAGGTATTATTCGTGTACATACTCCTGAAAAGTTGACTGCACAAGAAACTCTAAAATCTGCAAGGGCAGAAGTGCTTAAAAAGAAAATTCAATTAGAGGATACCGTTGAACCAATCTTAGCTGATATTTTTAGATTATATTACATAAGCCCATCAGAGGCTAAGACAACCTTGGAAAATCTTTTTAAATCTCAAGGACCAGAGGGAACTAGCACCTTAAGTTCAATACAAATTACTGAAGAAAGTATGACAAGATCAATAATTGTAAGAGGAAGAAAGCCTGATCTAGATGTTATTGATGCAGTCTTAAAAGAAATCGATATCAAAACGCAGCAAGTATTAATTGAGGCATTTATAGTAACTGCTACTTCAGATTTTCAAAAAGCTTTAGGCTCAAGAATAGGTGCAATGACTGAAAAAGGAACCTCTGGAGAAAAAGGATCAGAAATTATTTCAGGTACAATTGGTGGGCCTGTAACAACTAATGCAGGTATTTCATTAGGAGCCGCAGCTGGTACTGTTACAAATAATTCTATTACTGCAGCAACTAGTGGTATAGGAATTATTAAAACATTAGGAACAGCTGCATTAAAACTCGAAATTGAAGCATTACAATCTCTTGGAAAAACTAAAATTATTTCAAGTCCAAGTGTTTTTACACTAAACAACCAAGAAGCTAAGATAACTCAGGGAACGCAAATAGCCTATACTGTTACAGCTGATGGTACTACGTCTACAGAATTTAAAGATGCTGCTTTATCTTTAACAGCAACTCCAAGCATAATTGGTGATGGAAATGTTTTACTTGATATTTTGGTCAATAACGACACTCCAGTCGAAGTACCAGGATCTGATGAGCCAGGAATTACAAAAAGAGAGATAGATACTAAACTATTAGTTAGTGACGGTGATATTGTGGTTATTGGCGGGATAAAGGTTAATACTGATACAAGCACAAATTCAAAAACACCAGGATTAGGAAATGTTCCAGTAGTAGGAAACTTGTTTAAAGGAAGAAGCAGCCAGAATAAGTTAGAGGAAATGTTAATATTCCTAGCTCCACGTGTTATAAATTAAACATGATTAGATTAGATACAACAAGCGAACAAAGTATTCTTAATATGCTTAGAGAGCATAACGCTCTAAATGGCCAGCAAATAAAACAAATTGAAAGTTTGAGCAAAGAGTCGGGAAAGTCTCAAATAGAAACTGCTTTTGAATTGAATATCACAAATGATACAAAAGTAGCTGAACTTTTATCAGAAAGTTTTTCAATTCCATTAATCAAACTTGATGATGTCAAAGTAGACAATAATTTAAAAAAATTTACTGAAATTAGATTCTTAAAAGAAAATTTGATTATACCTTTTGCAGTTGAGTCTAAAATAATAAAAGTTGCTATAGCTGATGCATCAAAGTTTGGTTTGATTAAAAATATCGAAAGTTTAACAAAATTAGAGCCAGAACTTTATGCTGCATCTATAAAACAAATTTCAGATTTTATAGCAAGACTTGAGCAAGGCGCACCTGTCAAAGCTAAAAATCAAAAAATAGAACAAGTTAAAAAGAAACAAGCTAATGTACCTCTAGAAGTTGAGTCTGAAGTTATAGCTTTTGTAGATAAAATTTTAAATGAAGCTATTAGACTAGAAACTAGTGATATTCATATTGAACCTTTTAAAGATAGTGCGCATGTACGATTTAGGATTGATGGTGTTCTAAGAGTTATGGATCAGTTCAGCGATTTTTTAAACAAAGACCCTTTGAATTATAATTCAGTAGTCACAAGAGTTAAAATTCTTAGCAAATTAGATATTGCTGAGAGAAGAATTCCTCAAGATGGAGGTTCCACTTTTAAATATGGAGACAAAGAAATGGATCTTCGTATATCAATAATGCCAACTAAAAATAATGAGAGAATTGTTATGCGTCTTTTAAATAAGGAAGCAGGTGACAAATCTTTAGACAAACTTGGATTTGCAGATCAAGATTTAAAAATGTTAAACGAGGCTATTCATTCTCCTCAAGGAATGGTGCTTGTTACCGGACCCACTGGAAGTGGAAAAACTACTACACTTTATAGTATTTTAAAAACTATAAACAAACCCTCAATGAATATTCTTACTGCAGAAGATCCAGTGGAATATGAACTTGAAGGTGTTGGTCAAGTACAGGTAAGAGATGACATTGGTTATTCTTTCGAAACAGCACTGAGATCATTTTTACGACAAGACCCTGAAGTTATTTTAGTTGGTGAGATAAGAGATAAAGCTACTGTTGATATTGCTTTAAAGGCAGCACTAACAGGTCACCTAGTCTTTAGCACACTTCACACTAATGACGCTCCAAGTACAATAACAAGGCTACAGAATATGGGAACACCAGATTATTTAATTTCTGCCGCCTGCACACTAGTTATGGCTCAAAGACTTGCTAGAAAAACTTGCCAAGAATGTAGGGTACCTGATGAAAGATTAAATCCAAAAGCACTCTCTCAAATTGGATTTACAGTTGAAGAAGCCTCAAGAGTAAGACCAGTTTACGGTAAAGGCTGTAAAGCTTGCGCAAGTGGAGACTCTGGAGTTGGAAATGGCTATAAAGGTCGTATGGGTATCTATGAGATTTTAAAAGTTACAAAAAATATTAAAGACGCCATACTTCGAAAAGCAACAACACTAGAATTGAAAGAAGTAGCTAAAAGGGATAACTTTCGAACCATGCAAGATATGGGAAGAGAATTAATTTTAACTGGTGATTTATCTTTTAGCGAATATCAAAGAATTCTTAGTCTAGATTAATATGCTTAATTTTCAATACAAAGGAATTTCACAAGGAAAATATGTTGAGGGCGAAATAGAAGCTATTAATAATTCGGAAGCAGCATTTAAGTTAAAAGAGCAGAAAGTCATCATTACTAAGCTTATTGAAGCAAAAAAAAAGAAAGTTGAAAAAGCAAAGAAAAAATCAGCTGGTTTTAGTTTTAGCAAAGGAGTAAAGGCAAGAGATATATTAATTTTTTCCAAACAATTTTCAACGATGTTAAAATCAGGCTTACCAGTTTTAAATGCCCTAAATCTTCTTATTGAGCAAACGACTAATCCAAACATGAAAACAATCATAGAAAAGATAAAAAAAGATTTGGAGGCTGGTAATGCACTATCTAAATGTTTTGAAAACCATCCTAAGACGTTTGACACCGTTACAGTTAATTTAATAAAAGCTGGTGAGGCAAGTGGAAAATTAGATATATTCTTAGAAAGAATAGTAATGTCTCTTGAAAAAAGAGAAAAAATAAAGTCACAAATTAAAAGTGCACTATTCTATCCCGCAGTACTTTTCACAGTAGCAGTAAGTGTTACAATTTTTATGTTAATTAAAGTCGTGCCTATTTTTACTGAAATGTATGACGGTATGGGTGTACCTATACCTGGACCAACTGCTGCAATTATGGGCGCAAGTAAATTTCTAAGTGGAGCTGGTGGAATTACATCATTAATCCTAATTATTGCATTTATTACACTATTTAGGTTTGCTCTAAAAAAAAGCTATGTATTTAAAAAAAAATGGCATGCTTTTGTTTTTACAATACCTATATTTGGAGCAATTATTAAAAAATCTTTATTAGCGAGAATATCTTTAGTTATGGGAAACTTAAACCAAGCAGGGGTTGATATATTAGAAAGTTTAGATATAGCTAAATCAGTAAGCACAAACACAGTCGTTACCGAAGCTTTAGAAAATATTAAGAAAGGAGTATTCTCAGGTGAAACACTCACTGCACTTTTTGCAAAAGAAACAAAAATATTTCCACCAACTTTTAGCCAATTAATTTCAGTTGGAGAACAAACAGGAAGCTTGGATGCTATGTTCGCTTCAGTGGCGCAATATTATGAGGAAGAATTCGATGAAGCAGTTAAAAACTTATCAAGTTTAATTGAGCCCATTATGATCGTGTTCATGGGAATTACTATTGGAGGATTAATGTTAGCTTTATACTCTCCAATTTTCAATGTTGGAGCAATAATTGGTAATTAGTCCCAAAAATATTCATAAAAAACAACGTATTGACAACTACAGTATAATATGGAAAATAAAAATTATGAATAAAGGCTTTACTCTAATTGAACTTTTAGTGGTTGTCGCAATCATAGGTATTCTTGCCGCTGTAGGAGTCACTGCCTTTCAAGGTTTTACAGAGTCCGCTAACTTAAATGCTACGAAATCAATGCATGCAAATATAGTAAAATCTATTGCTGCTGAATCTAAAAAATGTGAAGTAGACGATGCTGCGGTTCCTTTTAATATTGCAGGTAAGACATGTAAGACAACTGGTTCTATGGTAACACTTACCCAAGTAATAACTGAATTAAACGCTAATAATAAAAATCCAGTAAATAAAGAAGCTGCTGCAATAATTGCCAGCGGAACAGTTGGACCTGGACAAATTAAAATAGAGTCTTCAGCTGGAACTGTTACAATCAAGTCTTGTGCTGCTAAGAAAACTAAAGGAGACAGTTGCCCAACTGCTGCAGGAACTTCGACAGATAAAACTAAAGAATTTACGGTTAGTACAGTAGATGCTAATGGCTTCGGCGATACTTCTTGGTAAAATTTTTAATTCTAAAAAAGCATTCACCTTAATAGAACTATTAGTCGTCGTTGCTCTAATAGGTATTTTATCATCAATTGGTATTTTCACCTATTCAGGATTTACCGAGTCAGCTAGGCAAAAAAATGCAGAATTATCATTGAACACCATCAATTTAGGTCTTCAAGAGTATAAATCTAGTTTCGGGTCTTATTATACCGGCGCCTCAAGTTGTAGCGCTGGGTCTAGCGCTAACATAGTTGCAAATATTTTAGACGGCCAAGACAGTTTAACCGAGCAAGACTTTCAATTTTGTATTAATGCAAGTGGTTCAAATTATACAATCACAGCAAAAAATCCAAAAACCGGTTGTGAGCTTTCACTAAATCAAACCTTAAAAGTTTCTAGAAATAATAGTTGTTAAATTCATTTAATATTAGATAGAATTCATATTATGAAAAGTGATAGAGGCTTGTCCTTAATAGAACTCTTAGTGGTTGTAGCCATAATCGGTATCTTAGCTTCCGTTGGATTTGTTACTTATAATGGAATTACAGATTCTACAAGAGTTAGTTTAGTAAAAAGTAATCATATTTTAGTAAAAAAATATATTATTGAAGAAATTCAAATGTGTCTTCATCTTGATAAGGAGTTCGAGTCAATTACCAATAAAGCTTATCAAAGTAATCCAAGCACAAATTGCTCGACAAACCCTAGCTGTAAAAATTTAAAACTTTTCGGAGATGCTAAAAGTAATCCAGGAGCATATTTTGATACTGCAAAGTGTCCATTTGAATATTATTCAATGATTAAAAACCCTTTTGAAAGCAACAGTAACGCTTTTGTATCCAGTTATTCTATTCCCTCTAAGGATAAGATTGGTTACACTTATATGAACTTTGATGGTGCGACTGGAAAAGGTTATAAAATTTCAACAAGATTTGGCTCTGGCACTAATGATGTAATTACTGAGACTATACCTATTCCTGAATAATGAAAAAATTCTTATTTTTTATATTCTCATTAAGCATTATCTCTATAATCTTTGTAGCTTTTTTTAGTGATACTATAATTAAAAAAACTTTTGAAAGTATTTTATCTAGTAACTTGAATAGATCAGTTAAAATAGGTGATTTTGACGTGGGTTATTTAAGTGGAGAAGTTAATTTAAAAAAAATTGAGATTAATAACAAAGATTTTCCAGGTAAACTTCTAGTGGTTGAACAAGCATCTGCTAAGCTTGACGCTTTATCCTTTTATGAGGATATAATAGTAATTGATAATATTGTTTTAGATGGCATAAGCGTCAATTATTTCTTTGATATAACTAATAGAGCAAGAAGTAATTTTACCTCATTAAAAAGAACTCTTGAAAACAAAACTAGATCACCTAGAAAGCCTGACGATAAAAAGTTCTTGGTAAAACAACTAGATATTAAAGATATAAATGTTTCAGCAACATCTGCTAAACTTAATTTAAACCAAACCGTAAAATTAAGTGATTTAAAATTCGAAAATTTAGGAAATACAAAAGAAAGTAAAAATTATAAAACAATAGCAAGAGAAACACTTGATAAAGCATATAATGAAATCAAAGATAAATTGGCTACTGGAGCTATTAATCAAGATGTTATTAAAGATAAAATTCAAGATAAATTAAAAAATAAATTTAAGAAACTTTTAAAATGAAAAATGGATTCACCTTAATCGAATTACTAGTTACCCTAGCTATTATAGGCACTTTAGCAGGCATTGGAATATTTATTTATAATGGATATACGGTAACTGCTAAAGAAAATGCATGTTTTCAAAACTTTGAAACCTTGAAAAGAAAAATTGATGCTAATTGGGGTCTTTGTAAATTAAAAAATAACGAAGGTAACATCAACGTTCCTTTACAATATTTAAACAATACACCTGGAGCAGATCGAGCATTATCTTGTGGACATAGCTTTGAAACAATAGCAGGCGAGACTGCTAAGAGCTTTGGAAATTATGTATCAAGCCCTTATGATAAAAATTTAAGTTATAATATCCCAATACTTTCATATATCGGTGATCCGCCCATGAATGGAGGATTAGCTTATTATCCAGAGTCTGCTGGCTTTATGTTAAGAGTGAAATGTAACGGGAAAATTAAACGTTACCAATGGTCAAAATCTTGAATAATAAATAATAAATGATTAAGTTTTTATTAAATTTTATTTTTATTTTTTTTTATTTTTTAAACGTTCACGCTCAAAACGTTTATCCTGAATATGCTGATAAACTTACATTTCTTCGAGCTGATCAAGGCGTTAATTATCCAGATATTTCTGATATAGCATTCAATGCTGATGGAACAAGAATTTTTGTTGGTCATCACCTAACACATAATACTACGCACATATTTCAGTATGATCTGGGAACTGCCTGGGATATATCTACATTAGATATATCAAGTTTAGTCACAGCAAATCTTAAAGAAGATAATCATGCCGCAGTGAATCCTGCAAATAATACTAAATTAACTATAGATTTTAATGATGATGGAACAAAAATATTTATTCTAGGAAGTTTTGCTGCAACGACGCATATTTATAATTTGACTACTGCTTACGATATCTCAAGTATCGGAGCAGCAACATATGTTGCTGACGATGGAATTGATTGGAGAAATTATTTAGTTCCTGGGGAGGCCGCAACACATCAAAATGATATAGAATTAAGCCACGATGGGACTAGAATGTTTTTACTTGATGGAGCTACAAATGATTCTAAAGTTGTTGAGTATCAATTAAGCACTCCTTTTGATCAAAGTACAGCATCATATAACGGCAAGTTAGAAATTGAAGATTTAATGACATCCTCTAATTTTTTCGCAGCAATGACAGTTGAATTTGATGATGATGGAACAAGAATGTACGTCGGAGAAGCGAGTAACTCATCAAATTTTAATTATATTTATGTATGGAAACTTTCTACTCCTTATTCAGTGACATCCGCTACCTATGCTGGAAAATGGCAAATTGATTTTAGAGGTGTATCAGACTCACAAGGAGCCAATTACGCATTCCAATTTGGAAAGCAAGGTATGAAACTTTATGTTACATCCAACGAATATACTAAAGAAGATAATACAAACACAATTTATGATGATGTTATATTTGAATATGATTTGATCTGTCCTTATGGAATAGTAGTTTGCGAATTAGATGAAACAAATGTTCAAACAGATACTGCGGTACAAATAGAATTTGCAAAAAATGTTATTAAACACAACACTTCTACAATTTTTAGAAGATTCGACTGGCTCAGAAGAAATGAAAATAATTTAAATTTATACACTCAAGATATTAAATTTAACTTTAGCCCAATTATGGGATTTTTACCTGATGAAATTGAAAAACCCTTAACTAAAAATTTGATTACTAAAGTAAGCTCCATTAAAAAAGACCCCAATAAAAATAGCAAAAAGATTAAAAAATGGTCATTCTGGTCTCACGGAGATGTCACATTTGGAGAAAGAGATAATTTAAATTTAAATCCGAGGGAATTTCAAACAAGCGGTTTAACATTTGGTGGAGATCGAAAAATAAACGACCACTTCTTTGGCTTTGCTTTAAGATATGGTAACGAAGATATTGATATTTTAAAAACTAATTCAAACAAATTTGAAACTGAGTCTCTTTCATTAAATTTATATAATTCATTAAAGATTAACGATAATCTTAATTTAAATTCTCTTTTAGGGTCAAGTGTTTTAGATATTGATAAATTTGAATCAAACGCAATAACCGGACATAGAAACGGAAAACAAATTTATTCTGCAATAAGTCTCCAAGCAAGTAGTGGTTTTACAGATTTTAATTTTATGCCTACGGGTAAAATTGAATTTGGTATTACAGAGCTATCAGAGTATAATCAATTTAATACTTCAAATAATCTTTTAGCAAATCATGATCTTTTAACTTTTGAAACAGGGTTATTAACAACAGGATTGAAATTTGATAATCTTAAAGACATTACCAACGGAAAAAGAAGTATTAATGGCAGTTTTGAATATGTTCAGGACTTTTCTTCTGATATAAATTATGAATTTTTAAACTCTGGTGACACTGTTTATCAAACTAAAACCTACGGTGGTAATTCGATACATAATTTAAAAAGCAATATTGGTTTTGAGAGGATATTAAATAGTGGCTTTACTTTTGGGTTTAACTACGAAAATTTTCAAGGTTTAGATGAGAATAGTGTTAACGAAGATAGTCTTTACTTAAAACTAAGTCATGTTCGAGATGATTATAAGAAAACTAATTTAGATTTCGATCCCATCAATGACAATCTAGCTTTAAAATATAATCTTAATCTAAGTGGATTTGATTTTTCATTAAACTCTAATCATAGTGTAAAAAATCAAGAACTTTTTGACGCTATGTTTAAATTTTCAAATAAATTTTAGTAAAAAAAAAACCATAAAAATTAAGTTTTTCTACTTTATCGAAAAATATTGATAAGTTTCTAATATATAGATAATATTTGGAATAAATTTATTTCAAAAATTATGGTTCAAACAGTCGTAGCCTTATTATTATTTCTAAATGGAAACATGATCAAAACTCTTTAAAATGAAAAAAGGTTTCACATTAATCGAATTGTTAGTTGCATTAGCAATAATGGGAATATTAATGGGTATTTCTATTACGGTTTATGTTGGTGTGACCGAAAACGCAAGTAGATCCGCAGTGAAACAAAATTTTAATGCTGTAGTAAAATGGATTAAAGCAGATGCAGCTTTATGTAAAATGAATGGATCTTCTTCAACAGTTTTTAGACAAACTAATTCTAGTGGCGGCGGGCAGGAAAGAGAATGTGGAAACGTTACGGATTACAATAAAACTCCTTTTCACGAAAATGTTTTGCAGACACATATAGGTTATATTGGGGTAGCTGGTAAAAATCCCTATGGTAGTGTTGGAACAGATAGAGTCTGTGATATTTGGAAAGGTTGGACAGATATGACTTCAATTCAATCTGCACATTTAGGAAAAAAAATGTGCAACGGTCAGATTGGTCTTTATTCTGAGACTGTGGAACAAAATGGCTGCAATAGGGAAATGATTGTACAAGCTGGTTTAGCAAAGGATTATTGGACTTTTTCTAACTCTGGGTCTGAAGATGTATTAAGCACAAAAATATGTGTTGTGCACAAATAATTTATTATTTAAGATGATTTCATGGTTGAAACAGTAGTAGCCTTATTATTATTTCTAAATGGAAACATGGTTGAGCATGTTTATAAAGACAACCTTGCTCAGTGTAACGAGTCTAAGAAAATTGCAGAAAGTGTAGTTAACACGAGAAACGTTACATTTGTTTGTAAAGAAGTAAAAGCTAAAACAATAATTGACGATACCAATAAACAAAAAAAGATCGTAAAAGTCTTTGATAATAATATTTTCACCGGCTCTGGATCAGGATTTTTTATTTCAGATGAAGGTCATTTAGTAACTAATCACCATGTAGTAAATTATTGTAATATCACTCAGGTAAATTATTTTGGCAAAACTGGAAAAGCTAAAGTATTGGCTTATGACAGAATGAATGATCTTGCTTTGTTAGAAACTGATATTAAACCAAAAGATAAATTTGATATTGCTCCTCAAGACGCTAAACTTTTAGATGATATCTATGTTGCAGGTTATCCGTTCGGCCAAGCAGTAAGCTCATCAGTAAAAGTAACTAAAGGTGTTGTAAGTGCCTTAGCGGGTTTACAAGATAATTACGCTTTAGTTCAAATTGATGCAGCTATACAGCCAGGTAATAGCGGTGGTCCAATTGTAAATGCGAATGGTGATGTTGTTGGTGTGGCAGTTGCAAAATTAGATTATAAAGACGCGTTAGAGTCTTATGGAACAATTCCTGAGAACACTAATTTTGGAATTAAATCTTCTATATTAAAAAACTTTACCTCAGCTAATAGAATGAAAAATTCTAATAAAGAACCAAAAGAAATTCCAAAAGACCAAGTAGGAGAAAAAATTCAAAACGCAACTGCCTATGTTGGTTGTTATACAGCTGAGACTAAAATTGCTGCGATGAAAACAGTTGAAACTGCTTTTGGTCAACCACGATTAGCTTTTGATTTTATTTGCTATAATAATTGTAAACAAAGAAGCAGTGATAGCATATGTCAAAAGCAATGCTCTATAAAATAATAATCCAATAAAAATGTTTAGGCGATTTTTCATATTGATTTCCTTATATTTATTTTCGATCTCTAATTCATTTGCTGCCATGGTTACTTACAATCAAATAGTAGAAGCTAACCCGTCGAGCGGTGGTACCATATCTGGAGTTGCGTTTAACGACGATGGAACTAAAATGTTTACATCTTATTTTCAAAAGGATGGAGGCGATTATTATATTAGAGAATATAATTTATCTACACCTTATGATATCTCCACAAGAGTTTATGCAGGAGATAGTGAACGATGTTTGATAGATGCAAGTGGAGGAGATGCTGATGTTTATACTAGTGGAGGTATGCACGACTTAGAATTCAGCAGTGATGGAATGAAGTTTTTTTTTGTAATAGGAAATAATGGTACAAATTTTTTTTCCGGTGACAATGTCTATGGATATGATTTAGATGCACCTTATAATCTTGAAAATTGTGAAAAAGCCTCACATAGAACTAGTTTTGACGCTGCTGCTTTACAACAGGCAGCCAGTCAGGCTGGAAATTTTCCAAGTGGGGGACAAAACAAACATCATACGATTCAAGGTGTAGAAATAAGTGATGATGGTAAAAAGTTATTTTTAATTTTTTTTGACAATGTTTCAGACGGTGTAGGTGCTAGGCTATATGAGTATGATCTTTCAACTCCTTATGATGTATCGACATTATCAATAGTATCTACTGCAGGGATTGAGCTACCTGATACAATAAGTGGTGCACACAACCCATCTGGAATTAAATTTAGTTCAGATGGAAAAAGAATTTTTATAATTAGTCATGTCACGTCAGCAGCTATATCTCAAATTTCACTAGACAACGCTTTCGACACTTCATCTTATACTTTTGATGGTGGTTTAAATCTTGAGTCAGGAATAAGTCCTGCTAATAATCAGCCGCGAGGAATATCATTTAGTGCAAGTGGCTTAAAACTGTATATAGGAAATGATAAAAATGAAAATGATGATGATCAAATAACGGAATATGATTTAGCTTGTCCTTTTAACATTATTGAGGGCAGCTGTCCCGCGATTGCAAACAAGGATAGAATTGGGATAGCAGAAGCACAAATAACGATTGCTAAAAGAACAATTGGTCATTCAACAGACAGCGTTTTGAATAGATTACAATGGATTAGAAGAAATAAAGATAAACAAAATTTATCAAATCTTAATATAGATTATAATTTAAACATCCCTCAACTTGATAACCCATTGTTAAATACTTTGGCTCAAAAGATTCCAGAAAAAATAAACGTACATCGAGCATCTATTAAAAATGAGACAGACAACAAAAAGCAAGATGTATTTTACTGGAGTGAAGGAAGTGTTTCATTTGGAAAAATAGGAGATACTAACATCTCTTCATCAAAAATAATCGAGACAGATGCTATTACTTTTGGTTCTGATAGATATACAGATAACAATGGAATACTTGGAGCAGCTTTTAGATTTGGTAAAAATGATATTGATGTTGGAAATTTAGGCAGCAATTTAGATACCGATACATATAATCTTACACTTTATGCAACTTCTCCAATTAAAGGTGGTACAAAGTTTTTTGATACCGTTGTTGGTTTTGGTAAATTAAAATCAAATATATTGAGTGTTGTAGATGGTGAAAATTTGACCGCTGATCGTGATGGGCATCAAATGTATGGTTCGTTTAAAATAAAAAATGAAATTAAAAAAGATAACTTCACTTTAACACCTTCTGGTAGATTAGATTTTGGTCATACAATTTTAGATAAATATAAAGAGTCTGGTACTGGTGCTATTAACGTAAAAAAACAAGTAGTAAAATCTAAAAAGTTAAGGTTAGGTCTTGCAGCCTCGGAAGATTTACCTAAGGATAAATATTATATTAGAAAACACGGTAAATTAGAATATTTCGCTGATATTGATCGTTCTTCTAACTTCGAGTACGATTATGTTAGTGACTCCAGCACTTCCTTTAGTCAAAAGTTGCATTCAGGATCTTTACATAATTTAAATGGTGAATTGGGGTTAGATATAATTTTACCTAGTGGTTTTAGCTTCTTTATGATCTATGAAAGAAATCAAGCTCTAAGAAATTCTCACACTGATAAAATACATTTAGCATTAGGGTATTTACCCAACGCAAAAACTAATTATGCTTTTAATTTAGCAGGCTCTGAAAATCTGGGATCAGAGTATAAGCTAAGTAAAATTATTAATGATTTTGAAATAGATTTTAAGCTAAATAATCAGGACGTGTTAAAACCGAATAGCGTCGATCAAGCATCAATTAATCTCATACGTAAATTTTAAAAAACTCTAAAAAAGCTGAGTTTTACATTATCAAAAAATATTTGTAAGAAAAAAATATTATAGTATTTTACGGTTTATATGAAAATTATTTTATCAGTTGCTATTATATTCATTATTTCAATTAAGAATGCTAATGCTAACTGTGATGTTACCTATTCCTCAGATACTGCAATATCTAACACAATTGAATGTGCTGATAATCAGACTATGACAGTTAACGAGGGTGTAACCTTAAGCCAAGCTTCAGGAGCATCTGGCATGATCAATATAGTTGGAGAAGAAAATTTTACTTTAGTAAATAATGGTACAATAGATCCTGGACAAAGTAATGCTTGGCAAGCAATTTATTTAAAAGATGCAACAAGCTTTGAAATTACCAATAACGGTACAATTAATGGACCTGGTCAAATGATAGAATTTATTGGAAATAAGGGAACTTCAACTATTACAAATACTGGTACAATTTCAACAACCTCACATGCACCGATTACTAATTATGGATTAGGCTTTACTGGAAGTCTAACTATTAATAATAGTGGAACTATAAGCGCTTATGGAGTTCTTTCGAGTGATCAAACAAGTCATAACCCAACTCATCAAGGGGCGATAAGTCTTGGACAATGTTCTTCAACAAGCAGAAATGATTCATGTTCAGATGAGTCCGATGCTGGATCAGCTGGTGGATATACTATTATTAACTCAGGAACAATTGAAGTTACTGATAAAGGAGCTAATGCCATTAGATTAAATAACAAAGTAAACAATACAATCACTAATACAGGATCAATATTAGGTGGACCTGAACAAGCTTTTAGCGTAGCAGGCTCTGGTAGCTCGTTTAGGATTGGTATGGATATTATGGTTGTTGAATGTCATGAAACTGACGACAGCAATGATCCATTTGGTGCTTGTGGACCTTCAGGTAGTGGAACAACAACCGTTAACATTGGTAAAGATGCTACATTTAAAAATGGTATAGATTTTAACTCTACGACAAGTGAAATTGTTATTAGAAGCGATGTTAATAGAGATTACGAGTTAAGAATATTCGATTATTCTGATGGAGCTGGAGGTAGTGATAAGATCACCATTACAAACAATTCTGAGCATGAAGTTACTTTTAAAAGACAACAAACCCTAACTTTTTCAGATGGAAGTACTAATAGTTGGGGGAGTATTACACCAGGTAGACAGGCAAAGACTTCAGGAAACTACACATACCAACATACGGGCCAAGGTGATGAAGGATTGAATGTAAGTGGTGAATATTTTAATGCTGGAGATGATGGAATTTTGATTATTAAAGGTGAAAGACTTGAAGTAAATCAAAATAATCAAAAATATCGAGCAGAAAATACACTAAGTAAATTTAGAAATTTCTATAATGCTACACATCATCTTGGATACAACATACAAAGATGTTCAACTTTAGATGAGGAAAATAGAATAGACTTACTTCTATCGATGAGCACTGAGGATTTAAGTGACTGCAATACTGATTTTTTAAGAGTATTTAATAGTTTTCAGGATAGAAAAGACGTTTACGATGGTCGTAATTATGGAGGAATTGGTATGAATACTCCAATTTTCTGGAGTGATAAAGCGGCAAGTAATACTTTTTTTGGGTTTTCAAGACAAGAAAGTAATTTTAATGACAAAACAAGCTCTGAAAGTGACAATTTTACATTTGGAATTAAGAATTTTTATCAAGATGACGGATTCGAAGCATCTTTAACGCCTTTAGTTGGGTTAAGTTTTCAAAAAAACAGAGATTTTGATACTGATAAAAGCGAGACAAAAAGTGAATCTTTCATAAGTCAATTTGCAGGAATAAATGGTAAAATTTCCAGTAATTTTGAGCAAGATCCACACAATTTTTTTACACTAGGTGTTGAAGGCTCATATAATATTCAAAGATTTCCAGAATATGTATCTCAATTTACTGATGGAGAATTAAAAGTTAAAGAAAGTTATGATCAATTACTAAGCGGTACTATTGAAGCATCTTTCACAAATTTACCAAAAAATGATAGAACAAATAAGTTTTATATCGGGGGAAGCAGTTTCAAGAATTATAATAATAAAATTGGTGTTTTAGCAAGAGGCTTCAATTCTGACGTGAAAAACAATGGAAATAAAACCTGGTCAGGTTATCACGGAGGAGTTTCTTTTTTAAAAAAAAGCAAGGATTATAATTATGAGCTAGACCTTAGATATGAAGATCAGGAGGGTTTAATAGACAAAATAGCAAGTATTACAGTGAACAAAAGATTTTAAAATTAATTATAATTATTCTATTAATCTTATGAATTTTATCAATTTTGGCGCTTGCTAAATTGTCAGAAAGCTAATAATTTCTATGTAATTAAGCGGGCATAGCTCAGTGGTAGAGCGTCTCGTTGCCAACGAGAAGGTCGAGGGTTCAAGTCCCTTTGCCCGCTCCATTTTATGTTTTCAGATTTTAAAAAAGAAAAAATTACTGTTGATAACCAAGGTTTTGGAAAAGCTGAAATTACATTCAGACATGGTGGTTCGGGAGAGCCATTATTGTTATTACATGGCAATCCTATGTCGCATGTTACATGGCATAAGATAGCCAATGAATTAAAAAATAAATTTTATATTGTTGCTGCTGATCTAAGAGGATACGGAGAAAGCGTGGGCCCAGAGGAAGGCGGCGAAAATCATTTGAATTATTCTTTTAGAGCAATGGCAAATGATCAAATTAGTTTAATGAAAATTTTAGGTTATGACAAATTTAACGTAGTTGGCCATGATCGAGGGGCAAGAACAGCCCACAGGATGACTCTAGATAATCCTAATAAAATAAAAAAATTA
Source organism: uncultured Pelagibacteraceae bacterium (assembly GCA_902535505.1). Classification (GTDB taxonomy): domain Bacteria; phylum Pseudomonadota; class Alphaproteobacteria; order Pelagibacterales; family Pelagibacteraceae; genus Pelagilacustribacter. Next base: position 30,966 of record CACATS010000003.1, read on the forward strand.
GCAGTATTTGATATTATGCCAAATCGACATATTTGGACTATTCAAAAAAAAGGGTGGTCAATTTCTAAGTGGCATTGGCTACTAATGATGCAACCTTATGATCTTCCTGAAAAAATGCTATCTTCGATACCAGCTTCTTATTATATGAAAAAAAAATTATCAAAAAGAGGAGCGAGCTTAGATTTTTGTAAAGAAACTTTTGATGAATATGTTAAATGTTTTAATTATAAAACTATAAGGGGGTCATGTGAAGACTATAGAGCATCACCTTCTTGTGATTTAGATATGGACAATATTGATTATAAAAAAAAAAATAAGATTAGTTGCCCTCTTTTAGTATTATGGGGTAATAAAAGCGATACTGGAAAAGTTTGGGGTGATGTTTTAAACGTTTGGGGAGACTATAGTATTTCAAAACCAATTGGCGAGGGTCTTGATTGTGGACATTATTTGCAAGAGGAGAAACCAAAAGAAGTCATCAGCTGGTTAAAAAATTTTTTATAATGTCTGATCTTTCAAAAAAAAAATGTGTTGCATGTGACGGAAATATTCCTCCATTTGATAAAAGTGAAATACATAAATACTTAAAAAAAGTTGATGATTGGGAAGTTAAAAAAGGTGAAGAGGAAAACTTCTATTTGATTAAAGAATTTAAATTTAAAAACTTCGAAGAAAGTCAAAAATTTGTTAATAAAGTAGGTGAAATCGCAGAGACAGAAAACCATCATCCTGATATCAATTTCGGTTGGGGCTATTGCAAGATAAAAATCTTTACACATGCAATTAAAGGTCTTGCTGAAAGTGATTTTATTCTAGCTGCTAAAATAGATAAGATTAATTAATGATTGAAATGTCTTACACCTGTAAATAGCATTTTAATTTTTGCCTTATTGGCAACATTAATTACTTCCTGATCTCTTATTGATCCACCGGGCTGAATTATTATTTTTATCCCAGCTTTTATTAGTGCTTCTATACCGTCTGCAAAAGGGAAAAAAGCATCTGAAGCAGCAACTGAATTTTTAATTTTTCCTAATTGAAATTGCCTTGCTTTTTGTATCGCTATTTTACAGCTATCGAGTCTACTAGGTTGACCTGCACCAATTCCAATAGTTGAATGATTATTACATAAAACGATTGCGTTAGATTTAACATATTTACTTACATTAAAAGCGAATCTTACTTCTGCGAGTTCTTTCTTACTAGGTTTTAGTTTCGTGACACATTTAATTTTTTTTCTATCAAAGACTATTTTGTTTTTATTTTGCACCAAAAAGGATCCATCAAAAATTTTAAATGAAGAAACATTTTTAGGCTTGAATTTCGATATATCTATTATTCTCAAATTTTTTTTCTTTTTTAATATTTTCAAAGACTCTTTGTCGAAACCTTTACCAAGTATAACTTCAAGAAAATTTTTATTTATTTCTAGCGCAATATTTTTAGTAATTTTATAATTACACGCAATTACTCCACCAAAAGCACTAATCGGATCACATGCATATGCATTTTTAAATGAGTCTAAAGGATTTTTATGTTCAGAAACCCCGCAAGGATTTGCATGTTTTATAATTACTGTACTAGCTTTTCCTTTAATAGACTCAAGAACATCTAATGAGGCAAACATATCGTTAAAATTATTATAACTCAATTCTTTACCGTGAATTTGGGTAAATCCAAGTTTTTTATCTTCATAATCGTTTATATAAATAGAGCTTTCTTGATGTGGATTTTCACCATATCTTAACTTTTTTAGTCTTCGTCCGAAAATAGTTTTTCTTTCTGGAAATTGAATATTTAATTTACTGTTAAACCAATTAGCAATCATAGCATCATAGTATGCAGTTAAACCAAATGCTTTGGAGGACATGATCTCTCTAAATTTTAATGAAGTCGCTCCATTGTTTTTTTCTAACTCTTTTATCAGCGGGGTATAATCATTTTTGTTGGTAATTATTGCTACATTCTTAAAATTTTTTGCTGCAGCACGAACCATTGTTGGCCCACCAATATCTATATTTTCAATAATTTTATTGGGATTTTTAGTCTCGGTAACTACTTTTTGAAACGGATAAAAATTAACCACAATCAAATCTATAGGAGAGAACTTTTGCTCAGACATTTCAGTCTTGTGAGCTTTGTTCTTTCTGTCATGTAAAATCCCTGCATGAATCTTTGGATGAAGAGTTTTGACTCTCCCATCCAGCATTTCTTTAAATCCAGTGTAATTAGATAACTCAATACATTTGTACCCAAGTTTTTTTATAGATTTATAAGTTCCTCCAGAACTAATAATTTTGATATTGTGTTTTTTTAGACATTTTAATAAGGAGGGAATATTTTCTTTATCAAACACAGAAACTAAGGCGCTTTTAATTTTTAAATTCATTACTAAATTTTTTTCTTAATTTCCCAATTAAAAAACTTATCTTTATTAACTAGATTACCAGAAATAGTTATACAAGTATTATCTAATATTTTTTTTCCTCCTAAATAAATACTCTTCTCCAATTCAAGATTTTCGTCTTTAATTGTAAAAATAAGTGACTTATTCTTTGATATTTGTATCAAAGCGCTATTTCCACTAATTGTTTTTACAGCAGAGAGTTCAGGATTTAAATGAAATCTTAGTACATACCTTATTGGAATTCCATCTTTCTTTTTAAAGATATGATCAACACCGTTTAACTTATTGTTATTTTGATCAAGATAAACCTCTCTTTTATGAATACAATTGAAATTTTTTTCATATCCATTGTGAGATGCGGAACAACCAATTAAATTTTTGTCAGTTTTAAATTCTAAGTCACTTGTTTTAAAAGTATTTTTAATTGAATTTCCAAAAACTCTGTTGATTAGCTTATTCCTCTCAAATTTTGTTATACTAGTATCATTTATAGTTAATGTAGATTGACTAGCAGTTAATCGACTAATAAGTTCTGCTTTCGGTGAGATATTATTTCCAAATCCACAATTAGTAATTATTTTTATTCCATCCAAAAAATACTCAAAAGAAAGAGGACCTGATTGATAATTTTTTGAGAAATTTTTGTCAGGAGGTCCACCAATGTCAAAGTACAGAACTTGTTGTTTAGATTTTGCATGAAATATACCTCCGATTATTTCCTTTTTATTTTTTTTGTTTACTTTAAAATTCTCAAGATATTTTTCATAATGATTAAGCATTTTTTCAGAGGCTCCATTGAAAAGTGGCGTCTGATTATTTGGAGTTTTAAAAAATTTTATACATATTAAATTTTTTTGAATAATTGCATCAAGAAATTCAGGCATATATTGTTGAGCATCTTTGATGTTTTCATGACACAATAAAAGATATTTATTAAAAAATATAAGATCATTAGGGCTTCTTGTTAATGGGAAACCATCATCGTCAAAATACGAATTAACAAATTTTTCTAAACCCTTAATACCAAAATTATAATTTTCTTCATATTCTTTAAAAATTATTCCTGATAATATTAGCGCAGATAATGCCTCGATTTTTTTGATAGGATTCTTCTCAAATCCTATATTTTTTTTTAAATGGTTACACTGCAAAATTATATTTTGAAAAAAATTTTTTTTAAATTCAAATGTTCCATTGTTAATGATGATATCAATATTAAGTATCCAACTAATCATTCTGTTACTTACAGTAGAGTTTTCCCAAACTTTTCGTTTAAATTTTGTATATTTTAACATCCATAGATAAATAATTTTTTGTATACTTTTGCCATCTACTTTTCTATCAATTAAACTCAACCATAAAAAATTATGATGATCGTAAATATTCTTTTTTTTGCTTTCTACCCAAAAGTCATTGACATTTATTTCGTTAATTCTAAATGAATTTTTTTTATAGGGGGAAATAAGAGATAATAAAAATGGATTTGGATTAAAATAAACTTGAGTAGGGATTTTTGATTTTAGAGACTTATGATAATGATTAGATAGGAAGTATATTTTTTTAAAAAATTTGATAAAAGTTATTTGAATTGCAACTAAATAAAAATAGGCACCTTTTAAGCCAAACATCTATTAATTTTTTCTAAGAATTTCTATATTTTTTTTAAGATCGCCTTCGTTCTCTTTAAAAATAGTTGATCCTGAAACAAGTATATTTGCCCCAGCTTGTTTTGCTAAAGAGCAATTTTCAAAATTTATCCCTCCATCTATTTCAATGTCTACATTAAACCCTTTCAACTTAATTATATCTTTAAGTTGTTTTGTTTTTTCCAATACTTCCGGCATAAACTTTTGCCCTCCAAATCCAGGTTCAACACTCATTATTAGAACTAGATCAATTTCACCAAGATGATCTTTTATTAAATCAATACTTGATTTTGGTTTAAGAGAAATCCCAACTTTTTTGTTTTCTTTTTTTATTAGCTTTATAGTTTTAGAAGTGTCTTTAGTAGCCTCAGGGTGAAAAGTAATGATATCCGCTCCTGCATTAGCGTAGTCTTTAATAAAATTATCTACTGGAGAAATCATTAAATGAACATCGAACACTTTTTTTGTGAGAGGTCTCAGTTTTTTAATTACTTCTGGGCCAATAGTAAGATTTGGCACAAAATGTCCATCCATTACATCTATATGTATATAGTCAGCACCTGCCTTTTCCAAAGAAATAACTTCTGCCCCCAATTTACTAAAATCAGCTGATAAAATAGATGGTGAGATTTTGATTAGACTACTCATTCTACATTTATATTTTAATCTTAAATTTTGTCAAAAAATAAGATTAATTAAACAGTTGATATAATTGTCTTGAAAAATCACTTTCTAGAGGAAATGCTAACATCCCCCAAACATCATAGCCAAGAATATAAGGCATGGCATAAAATCTGAATAAATAAAAAAACCATGCAACATATAAGGCTATGAAAGGTCCAAATAAGAAGCTTGGAGTAATGAATTTAAATAAATTAATTATAGGGTTCGTGGTTTTTACAAATATTCTCATGAAAAAAAAAGTAGAGTCCTCTTTTTGAAAAATATTCATGAATGCACGACCAATTAAAGTCCACATTATTGTCCCAAGCGTATAATCTAAAACTATTGCCCAAGTTGGTATCATATTCCTAAATTACCATGATTCAGGTAAAAAAAAAGGGGCGAATAAATCGCCCCTTTTAATTTTAAATAATTGTTAATTAGTGTTGCTTACCAAGAATAGCCTTACCTGTCGGTATTCTTGTATCGTCTACTAATTTTTGTGTAGCTGGGCTTGGCTCTTTAGTCATTAAACTGACTACCACCATTACAACTAAACAAATTGGTGCTCCAATTAATCCAAATCTTAAGTGGTCAATACCTAAGAATGGAGTATTTACACCGCCCCACATTGGAACTGAGAATTTAGGGAACACCCACGTTAAGTATAATGTTCCTGATACAATTCCCGCAATGATACCAGCGATTGCACCCTCTCTAGTAGCTCTCTTCCACCATACACCAAGTACAAGTGGGAAGAATAAGCCTGACATCGCAAAGTCGAATGCCCAAGCAACCGAACCTAAGATACTTGTTAGCCTGAAAGAGGCTATGTAAGCACCTGCAGCTCCGATTATTACTAGAAGTACACGAGCAACTAACAGTCTTTTTGAAGTCTCAGCTTTTGGATTAATGATCTTGTAATAAATGTCGTGTGATAACGCATTTGATATTGCAAGAACTAAACCATCAGCAGTTGACATGGCAGCAGCCATACCACCAGCAAACACTAGTCCTGAGATTACGAACGGTAGACCCGCTACTTCTGGAGTAGCTAATACTACAACGTCACCTCTCATGAACCATTCGTTCAACTGAAGTATTCCGTCACCATTAAAGTCTGCGATAAATACTTGTTTAACTTCAGACCATCTTTGTACCCACTCTATCGACTGAACTTCAGAAATAGATTTTCCGATAATTCCAGTTGGTAGATTTGGATCCATCAATGCTAATTTAGACAATGTCGCTAACATAGGCGCTGAAGAGTAAAGTAAGAAAATAAAGAATAGCGACCATGCTACTGATTTTCTTGCTGCTCTTACTGTAGGAGTTGTAAAGTATCTCATTAAGATATGAGGTAACGATGCAGTTCCCACCATCATACAAATCGCTAACGATAAGTATTTCCAGACAGCCATTCCACCTTCAGGTACTCCAGAGTGAGATCCAGAGATGTATTTCAATCCTCCTGGTACCCCAGCTGCTTTCATATCTGCGGCGCTGTTTTTAACTAGTCCAAATTGTTGTTCAAGTTCGCCAAGTCTTGCAACTTCATCACCTAACATCAAGTGAGGGAAAATTCCTCCACCTACGTTAGAACTAATCCAGAATACTGGTATTAAGTATGCGATGATTAATACAATGTACTGAGCAACCTGTGTCCAAGTTACGGCTCTCATTCCACCAAGCATTGAACAGATAAGGATACTTATTAATCCTACCCATACACCTGCTTCAAACGGAATTCCAAGAGCTCTAGAAGCAATTGTTCCCGTAGCATTAATTTGTGCTGTTACGTAAGTAAATGATGCTATAAAAAGCACGAATACTGCGCAAGCTCTTACGAGGTTACCACCGTATCGTGTTCCGATAAAATCAGGAACTGTGTAACATCCAAACTTTCTTAGGTACGGAGCCATTAGAGTTGCAACAAGTACGTATCCACCTGTCCAACCTACTAAGAAGGCCATATAAGTATAGCCACCAAAGTAAACTCCACCCGCTAAAGCTACGAATGATGCACCTGACATCCAGTCAGCTGCTGTTGCCATCCCGTTAAATACGGTTGGCACTTGCCTTCCTGCAACATAGTAGGCATCTACTTGAATGGTTCTTGATAAATAACCGATTAAGGCATAAATCAATACCGTGAAAGCCACGAACATCACTCCGATGTTTTTAGCTGACACACCTGCTTGCTCTGCTAATGCCATCAAAATGATGAACACTATAAAGCCACCAGTGTAGGTACCATATATTTTAGGAAGGTTTTGTATAAAATCTCCTTTAAACATTAGTCATCCTCTCTTTCTGAGAAACCATGTTCTTCGTCGATTTTTTCTTGTTTATTTGCAGTCCAAAACAAAATTATCACAAAGGCAAGAAGTGAACCTTGCGCCGTCATGTAATATGCTAATGGATAGCCAAGAAAAGACATCGTGTTCAGTTCAGAACCAAACATGAAGATCACTAATGAGAAGAAAGCCCAAAGAACCAATGTTACGATCATATGGTTTTTGGTCTTATTCCAATATGCGTCTTTATTTGACATATTTCCCCCTATTTATTTTTATCTTTTTACGTAAAAAGTACTCTTATTGCTGGGGAGCATACTGATTATGAGTTGAATTTAAAGAGAAAAAAGGACCCCAAAACCAATATGAAATGCTATAAGACAAGTAAATAAAGGGTTTTTTATATACAACGTGAAATTGAATATAGATAAATTGCGAAACGCTCTTAGAACCGCTCTAATTGACATTTGGGAATACGTAATTCCAATTTGGAAAATATCTGGTCTTTTTAAAAGAATAAAATCCAAACAAGATTTAGAGAATTTCATTCAGGAAAGGTCTGCTCATGTTACCCAAACTACTTTGTACGGTTATCTTAAAACAAGAATCGGAGTTAAGTATATAGCAATGATGGAGGATGAAAGGTTTTTAAAGTCAATAAATCTTGCGAAATGGAATATCTATGTAGTTGCTTTAGCTGATTGTGCTTTTTACGTTTTTTCGTATCTTATCTCAGAAAAAAACTTAAAAGACAATGATTGTAAAGAAATCTTTTTAAATATTTTAGAAAATGAAAAAAAAAATGGTTTGAGTAATGAAATTTTTGATAGAGGTAAACAAAATTTTCTTGAAAGAATAGAAAAAGTCAATTTCTCAAATCATTATTTAAATGATCCTTTTAAAGAAAGCGGCCAAGCTTTATATTATTGGTCGCCCATTGCAGATGAGCTTAAATCACTTGATAAAAAAATAGTTTTAAATTCTATTCATTTAAAATGGGGATTGATGAAAGACGAGTTTAAAAAATTAACAAAAGATTTAAAATTTAATTAACCTTTATTTTGTCTATTCTCTACAAGAGATGTTACTACACTAGGATCCGCCAAAGTTGTTGTATCCCCTAAATTATCAGGCTCGTTGGCAGCAATTTTTCTTAAAATTCTTCTCATAATTTTTCCGGATCTTGTTTTTGGTAACCCAGGTGCAAATTGAATGACGTCAGGTGTAGCTATTGGACCGATTTGTTTTCTAACCCAAAGTTTAAGATCTCTTTCTAAATCTCCAGTGGGGTTTTCACCAGCATTTAAAGTCACATAACAATATAGCCCATTGCCTTTAATACTATGAGGAAATCCAACCACAGCAGCCTCAGCTACTTTAGGATGCGCAACAAATGCACTTTCAATTTCGGCTGTTCCAAGGTTGTGGCCTGATACAATAATTACATCATCCACTCTTCCTGTAATCCAATAATATCCATCTTTATCTCTTCTGCATCCATCTCCAGTGAAATATTTTCCATCAAATTGAGAAAAATATGTATCTATAAATCTTTGATGATCTCCATAAACTGTACGCATTTGACCTGGCCAAGAAGCGGCCATACAAAGTCTTCCCTTGCCTTCACCTTTAATAGTTTTGCCATCTTTATCTACTAAAACTGGTTTAATGCCGTAAAAAGGTTTAGTCGCTGAGCCCGGTTTTAAATCTATGGCGCCAGGTTGAGGTGCAATTAAAATTCCTCCAGTCTCTGTTTGCCACCAAGTATCAACAATCGGACATCTAGAATCCCCAACTGTTTTGTAATACCACATCCAAGCCTCTGGATTTATGGGCTCTCCAACAGTTCCTAATAATTTAAGAGTTTTTCTACTTGTTTTTTTTACTGGCTTATCTCCCTCTCGCATTAAAGCTCTTATTGCTGTTGGGGCAGTATAAAAAATATTTACTTTATACTTATCTACTATTTGCCACCATCTAGAACTATCTGGATAATTTGGTACTCCTTCAAACATGATAGTAGTTGCTCCATTAGAGAGAGGTCCGTAGATAATATAACTATGACCTGTTACCCAACCTATATCAGCTGTACACCAATAAATATCATTAGCTTTGTAGTCAAAAATATACTGATGGGTCATAGAAGCATAAACCATGTATCCACCCGTTGTGTGTAGTACGCCCTTAGGTTTTCCAGTGGAACCGGAAGTATATAAAATAAATAGTGGGTCTTCGGCATTCATTTCTTCTGGGTCACATTTTGATGGAACTGATGAAATTAGATCCTTATAAGAAACATCTCTTTCATTATTCCAATCAACTTGATTTCCAGTTCTTTCAACAACTATACATTTTTTTACACCGGGACATTGATCTAAAGCTTCATCAGCAATTTTTTTTAATGGAATTATCTTTCCACCTCTGACTCCTTCATCTGCAGTTATTAAATATTCGGACTCGCAATCGGTTATCCTAGTAGCTATTGAGTCAGGTGAAAAACCACCAAAAATAATTGAGTGAACAGCACCAATTCTTGCACAAGCTAACATTATGTAAGCTAATTCAGGGATCATTGTCAGATAAATTGTAACTCTATCTCCTTTTTGTATACCTAAACTTTTTAAACCATTTGCAGCCTTACATACGTTTTGGTGCAGCTCTTTGTAAGAAATTTTCTTTGTATCAGCGGGATCATCACCGACCCAAATGATTGCTGTTTTGCTTGGATTTTTCTTTAAATGTCTATCTACACAATTCGCTGAAGCATTTAGAGTTCCATCATAATACCACTTTATTTTAACTTCATCTTTGCTGTACTTAACATCTTTAATTTTGGTATACTTTTTCATCCAAGTAATTCTTTTACCCTCTTTACCCCAAAACTTATCGTTTTCTTTGATGGACATCTTATATTTCTTTTTATATTTAGATTCGTTCACGTAAGCATGATTTGCCCAACTCTCCGAGACTTTTATAACTGAATTACCCTCGCTGTCTTTTGAGTGTGTAGGAGATTTAAAAATAATTCTCCTTGCTTTTCTGGTTTTTTTTTTGGATTTTTTTCTTTTTCTAGATTTCTTAGTTTTTTTTCTAGGCTTATTTACTTTTCTAGACTTACTTACTTTTCTAGACTTTTTTATTTTTGATTTTTTCTTTTTTTTCTTTTTAGCCACAAATACCCCTAATTTTTTTTATACTTTACCCATGTTACAAATAATTTTCCAGCTTTTATAATCTATCGGCATTACTGATAATCTGCTTTGCTTTATCAACGGTAAATGAGAAATTTTCCTGTTTTCTCTAATTTTTTCCAAGGAAATAGCCGTTTTAAATTTACTCACAAACCTAACTTGAACGGCCACAAACCTCTTTTTCTTATCAGTTTTATCGATAAACGCTGATTTAATTATTTTAACTATACCAACAATTTCTTTTCCAATATTTGAATGGTAGAAAAAACATAAGTCACCTTTTTTCATTTTTCTCAAATTATTTGCAGCTTGATAATTTCTTACACCATCCCAGGCAGCACCTTTTATTCCAGCTTTTTTTTGTTGCTCAATAGACCAAACATCGGGTTCAGACTTAAGTAACCAGTAACTCATTATAACTTTAAACCTGGCCCTTTCATGTAGGGAGCATTTTCATCTAAAGGCCATCTAGATTTGGCTTCGACATCAATTTTATTTAATAAATTTTTTTTAAATCTTTGAATACCGGCCCAAGCAATCATAGCAGCGTTATCACTACAAAATTTTAAATTAGGATAAACAGTTTTAAATCCTATTTCGTCTGAAAGTTTTTTTAAATTTTCTCTTATCGAAATATTAGCAGCCACACCTCCAGCTACAACTAAATTAATATTCGATGCATTAATTTTTTTTTTAAACATTTCAATTGCGATTTTTGTTTTTTTATAAAGAATTTTATTTATCGTATTTTGAAAAGACGCTGCCAAACTAAATTTTAATTTATCGTTACCATTTATTTTTTTCGCCTGTCTTAAAACTGCAGTTTTGAGTCCAGCAAATGATAAATTACATCCTGCTTTATTTATTATTGGTTCAGGAAGTTCAAAAAAGTCTTTGTCTCCTAATTTTGCAAATTTCTCAACACTCGGTCCTCCTGGATATCCTAAATCTAGCATTTTTGCAGTTTTATCAAACGCTTCGCCTAAAGCATCGTCGATTGTGGTTCCTAATTGTTCGTATTCATTAATATCTTTCACTATTAAATATTGGGAATGACCTCCAGAGATTAATAAAAGTAAATATGGGAATTGAATTTTATTTTCTAATCCAGGACTGAGAGCATGACCTTCTAAATGATTAACTGCAATGAATGGCTTATTTGAAAATGCAGCAATTGCTTTACCTATGTTTAGCCCAACTGTTAAACATACAATTAATCCTGGACCTGCAGTAGCTGCAATACCATCTATTTCATCCAAAGAAACTTTACTTTCGTTTAAAGCAGCTTCAATTATGTAGTCAATATTTTCTAAATGCGCCCTAGCAGCTAATTCAGGCACCACTCCTCCAAATTTTTTATGCTCTGAAATCTGGCTTGAAACGATATTTGATAAAACGTCTGCAGTGCCCTTGTCATTTTCCCTTATTACAGCTGCAGCAGTTTCATCGCAGCTTGTTTCAATTCCTAAAAATGTAATCTTTTTTGTCATCTCTTTAAAAAATTAAAATAGTATAAAATATTTTTATCAAATATATAATCAATTAATGACTAAAATTACAATTGGAGCTCGAGGCAGTAAACTATCATTAGCCTATGTGGAAAAAGTTAAGGAGCTATTAGTAAAAAATAATAAAGACCTTAAAGAGGAAAATATTAATTTTAAAGCCATAAAAACATCAGGCGATTTCAATTTAAATAAGAACATCTCAGAAATAGGTGGAAAAAATTTATTTTGTAAAGAAATTGAAGAAAGCTTATTAAAAAAAGAGATAGATATTGCCGTACATTCTCTAAAAGATATGGAGGCAAATGAAAATGAAGGTCTTTTGATAGGAGCATATTTAAAAAGAAACGATTACCGAGATGTAATAATTGGTGAAAAAATTAAAAGTATTTCTGATTTAAAAAAAGGTGTAAAAATCGGTTCAAGTTCAAAAAGGAGAGAGCTTCAACTAAAAAAAATTAATAATAAAATTTCTGTAATCAATATTCGAGGAAATATTGACACTAGAATAAATAAAATCAATGAAAATAAATTAGATGGAATCATTCTTGCGGCTGCTGGAGTTAAATCACTTAAACTCGATAAAAAAATTAGCTTTACTTTTAATTGTGCTCATATTCTACCAGCAGTTGGACAAGGAATAATTGCTGTGCAATGCAGAAAGGAAGATGAAATTAAAACTTTGATAAAAAGAATAAATGATAGCGCAACAAAACTTTGCGCAATAGCTGAAAGAACAATGCTTCAAACTATCGGGGGTGATTGCGATACTGCAATAGGTGGGCTAGCTGAAATTGAAAACCATAACTTAAAACTTAAAGCTCAGCTTTTTTCAGATAACGGTAAAGAAAGTTTTGAATATGAACTTACAGGCAGAGAGGTTGACGCTTCTTTTATAGGAAAAAGTGTCGGGGAAAAATTATTAAATCTAGCTGGAGAAAAATTTAAAAAAAAATGAATATTATAATAACAAGACCCTTAATTGACTCTGAAGATTTAATGGGCAAATTACTTTCTTTAGGCCATAAAATTATTCATGTGCCTACTTTAAAGATCTCTAAAGCAGATCTTGATCCTATTGACCCCGAGAACTACAATGCATTTATTTTTACAAGTGCTAATGCAATAAGGAGTCTAAAACTATTAAAACCAGATAGAAATAAACTTTGTTTCTGCGTTGGAGCAATTACAGAAAAGATTGTAAGGCAGCAAGGTTATAATAATACTATTTCAGCTGGAGGGACGATAAATGCCTTAAAGAATATTATCGTTAATTCAGGTGACTTAGATAAAAAAAAAGTCTTGGCATATATATGTGGAGATAATATTACCTCAGACTTAGACCTTGAGCTGCAAAAAGAAGGTTTTCAAATAGATAAAATTATCAATTATACTTCAGAAAAAATTAAAGAATTAAATGTAGATACTAATAATTTAATTAACGATCATCCTCCTGACATAATTTTTGTTTACTCAAAAAGGAGTGCAGAAAGCTTCATTGATTTAGCAAAAAAGTACTCACTCAATGGACTGATGACAGGCTCTAGAGTTATGTGTATAAGTGAAAAAGTTATAAATGTTTTCAAAGAAGCTGGATGGAAAAATTTAGAAACCTTCGAGGCTGGAGATGAGCTTATAAAAATTGGTAATTAGATGGAAGTATTGCAAAATTTTAAGATATTATTTTTAGATGTTTGGAATAAAGGTATTTCAGGAGTTAATATTTCCGAAATCATTATTGCTTTAATAATTTTTTTATTTTTTCTTTTTTTAAGAGGAATTTTTTCAAAATTCGTAATTAAAAGATTAGAGAATTACGTATCAAAAACCTCAAATAACTTTGATAATACCCTTGTAAAGTCCATGGAAGGGCCAGCTAAGTTTTTTCCGATTGTATTAGGTTTTTTTGTAGCCACTAGTTATCTAACTATTGAAACTCAAGCTGCAGATTTTTTAGAAACTATTAATCGTTCTTTAATTACAATTCTTATATTCTGGACCTTTCACCAAATCATTGGACCCTTTTCAACTGTTGTAAAATCAGTCAGTGATTTACTCTCAAGGGATTTAGTTAATTGGATTATCAAAGCTCTAAAGGTCTTAATAATAATTCTAGGATTAGCGGCTGTTTTAGAACTTTGGGGAATTAAAATTGGACCAATTATTGCCGGACTAGGACTATTTGGTGTTGCCGTTGCACTTGGAGCACAAGATTTATTTAAAAATTTAATTTCAGGTATATTAGTTTTAGTTGAGAAAAGATTTAAAGTTGGAGATTGGATATATGTTGAAGATGTTATTGAAGGCACAGTTGAGTCAATAGGTTTTAGATCTACAGTTGTAAGAAGATTTGACAAATCTCTTGCAACAATCCCTAATTTTCAGTTTGCAGAAAAAGCAGTAATAAATAATTCTCTAATTACCAATAGGAGGATTAATTGGATTATAGGCCTAGAGTATAGAACAACAAGCAAACAATTAATTGATATCAAACAACAGATAGAAAATTATATAAAAAATAGTGAATTATTTTCAAAATCAGAAAATACAATGCTATCAGTGAAAATCGATCAATTTGCTGCAAGTTCAATAGATATTAAACTAATTTGTTTTACTAAAACCACAAAATACTTAGAGTGGATGAAGGTAAAAGACCTTTTAGCCCTTGAAATAAAAAATATAGTAGAAAAAAATAATGCGTCTTTTGCTTTTCCTAGTACATCAATTTATGTGGAGAAAAATTAATGAAGTCGATATTAATTCTTTTCGACAATATAGTGAGCCTTTACATCTGGATATTAATTATTCACGTAATATTTAGTTGGCTGGTTGCTTTTAACGTTTTAAATACAAGCAATCGTTTTGTTTATTCTGTTTTAGATATCTCTTACAAATTGACATCACCACCTCTTAATTTTATCAGACGATTTTTACCTAACTTAGGATCTATAGATATCTCTCCAGTGATACTTATTTTAGGATTAATGTTTTTTAGAAATTTGGTTTTTGAAATGTTTGCGCCAGGATTATTTTTAAGATGATTATTGACGGAAAAAAAGAAGCAGAGAATATTAGAAATGAAATTAAAAAAGAAATTTCAGATTTAAAGAAAAATAGTGGCAAAACACCCAGTCTTACAGTTATATTGATCGGAGATTTTGCACCCAGTTTAATATACGTAAAGAATAAAGAAAAAAGCGCTAGAGAAGTCGGCATTAACTCTGAAATAATTAGATATCCAAAAAATGTGAGTGAAAATGATATTTTAAAAAAAATTGAAGAACTGAATAAAAACGATGAAATTTCTGGTATCTTAGTTCAGCTTCCCTTACCCAGTCAGATAAGTAAGAAGAAAATTATTAATGCAATTAATCCATCCAAAGACGTAGACGGTTTTAATCCAATAAATGTTGGTAATCTTTCATCAGGTTATGACACAATCGTTCCTTGCACACCTTTAGGATGTCTTTTATTGATTAAAAAAATAGAATCAAATTTAGCAGGCAAACATGCTGTTATAATAGGAAGATCTAATTTAAATGGTAAGCCAATGGCTCAATTATTATTAAAGGAAAATTGCACAGTAACTATAGTTCATTCAAAAACAAATGATTTACAAAACGAGTGCCTCAAAGCAGATATTTTGGTAGCAGCAGTAGGAGTTCCTAATTTGATCAAAAAAGACTGGGTAAAAAAAAATGCGATCGTTATAGATGTTGGTATAAATAAAGTAGGAGAAAAAATAGTAGGAGATGTAAACTTTGATGAATTAAAAGATAATGTTAAAGCAATTACTCCAGTTCCTGGAGGTGTGGGACCTATGACAATTGCATGTTTATTAAAAAATACTTTAACGTGTTTTAAAGCTCGCTTGACCTAGACCTTTCAATTTTCAAATACTTACTATTTCTAAATCTTATAATAACTGTAGCAATGGCAACTATTAAAATAGCTAAAGATATATAAATCAGGTTGGAAGGGTCACTCTCCTTATCTTGTAATATTATGAAACGAGCTAGCGCAGTAATAGCTATGATTAAAGGATATGTTATTCTTACTGATTGAGTTTCCCAATAAGATCTTACTAAACCTATTACTTCTATGTAGATAAACATTAAAAGAAGATCTGCTAGCGTAATATCTTTATTTTCGTACATTTCTTTCATTTCTAAAAAAAAGGCAATAATAGTTGATATAAGAACAACTACAACTGCAACTAATTGAATATTTCGAATCGAACTGTTCATCTGTTATTAATCTATCAAAAATTTAAGCTTTGTTTAACTGTTTAGAGTGAAATTTGATGAAATTTTCAACTTTTTTCTTATTAAAGGTTTTATTCTCCTCAAAAGAAACTTTTTTCATTGAATAAGCTTTATTATTTGTTCTTCTTGAAAGAATAGTTATATTACCTTTAAATAAACTTAAAACTATCTCACCAGAAACTTTGCTTCTTTTTTGATCAATTAATTTTTGTAACTTTAATCTTTTTTTCGAAAACCAATAACCGTTATATACAAGCTCAGCATACTCCGGCATTATTCTCTCTTTTTTATGAGCAGTTTCTTTATCTAGAGTTACAGACTCTATAGCTCTATGTGCGGTATACAATAAAGTGCCTCCTGGAGTTTCGTAAACACCTCTAGATTTAATTCCAATAAATCTATTTTCGACTAAATCAACTCTTCCTATTCCATTTTTTCCAGCTAAAATATTCAATTTACTTAAAAGCTTTTCAGGATTTAATTTTTTTCCATTTACTGCAATCGGGTCACTATTTTTAAAAGTAATTTTTACTTTCGTTGGTTTGTTAGGAGCTTTTTGCGGTGATATTGTTCTTTGATAAATAAATTCAGGAGCAGTGTTTTTTGGGTTTTCTAAAACTTTGCCTTCTGTCGAGGTATGAAAAATGTTGTCATCTACAGAAAATGGTGGTGCACCTTTTTTATCTTTAGGAATTGGTATTTTGTTTTTTTTTGCATATTTAATTAAATCTGCTCTTGATTGCAATTTCCATTCTCTCCAAGGCGCTATAGTTTTAATCTTATTTTTACCAAAATATGCATATCCCAGCTCAAATCTTACTTGATCATTGCCTTTTCCAGTTGCGCCATGAGAAACTGCAAAAGCTTTAAATTTTTTTGCAATCTCAACCTGTCTTTTTGCAATTAACGGTCTGGCTATAGATGTGCCCAATAAATATATCCCTTCATATACTGCGTGGGCTCTTATCATGGGAAAAACATAATCTTTAACAAATATATTTTTTAGATCCTCAATAATTATTTTTTTAACGCCCAATCTTCTAGCATTTTTAACAATTTTTTTTTTATCTAAAACTTGTCCAATATCAGAGGTGTAAGCTATTATCTCAGCATTATAATTTTCTTGTAACCATCTTAAAATTACAGATGTATCTAAACCGCCCGAATAGGCTAAAACAATTTTTTTCATTTAACTGCAAGTCTTTTTTGCCGTGTTGTATGCTTTTGTGAAACCCATCATTGAATAGTGATCTGTAGTTTCAGCTCCATTTGTAGTTCTTGCTTTAACAATTATATCTGTTGCTTTTTTCATAAGTTGAATAAATTTTTTTTCTTCTTGATCATCTAATAACCATGCAAATTCTTTTTGAGAAAAAAATGAGTATCTTCTTTTTCCAGAGGTTGCAGTTACGCTAGACGTCTTATAATCGTGACCACTTGTTAAACTTACTTCATCTTTTATTTCTTCTGTTGGCCTAAAAGTTACAAATAATTTTGATTTATCTCTTTTTACTGCTGCAGGTGCTCTTTTTGTAGGAATAGTTTGGGCAAAACAAATTTTACCTTTATCAGTCTCTGCTACAAAACTTTCCCAGTTTTTATATTTTCCGGTTGATCTAGGTGTTGCGGCAAAAGCATTAGAAGAAAAAATAATTAAAATCAACAATATAAAAAATTTTTTAAATAGCATAACTTATTTTTATACTAAAAATTATCTATTTCAATGCTTTGAATTAAGGAGATGGATTTGGATTATTGTTATGAATTACATTAATTTTTTCCATAATTTCATCAGACAGCTCAATATTAACACTATCTATATTTTCCTTTAATTGCTCCATGGTTGTTGCGCCAATTATATTACTAGTAACAAAAGGCCTGGAGTTAACGAACGCCTGAGCTAATTTTGCCATTGTCATATCGTATTCTTTAGCAAGTTTATAATATTCTTCATAAGCACGCATGGCTAAAGGATTAAGATGTCTTTCCCATCCTTTAAATAAAGCTTGTCTAGAATTTTTTGGCATCTGACCGTTTCTATATTTTCCTGAGAGAGCTCCTGTGGCCAGCGGATAATAAACTAGAAGACCGCATTTTTCTCTTATTGATATTTCAGACATACCAATTTCATAAGTCCTGTTAACTAAATTGTAAGGGTTTTGAACTGACATCATCCTAGGTAAATTTTTATTTTTTGATAGTTCGATATATTTTGATAGGCCATATGGTGTTTCATTTGACATACCAATGTATCTAATTTTGCCACTTTTAATAAATTTTTCTAGAGCTTTGAGAACACTTTCAAAACTATTCCAATCACCTTCTTCACTGTTTAAGGTGTAATCTCTTTTTCCAAAAAAATTTGTAGATCTCTCAGGCCAATGCAACTGATACAAATCAATATAATCTGTTTTAAGCCTTTTCAAACTCCCTTCGATTGCTTTACCAATTGTTTTTTCATCAAAATTGTTTCCTCCACCTCTTATCCAGTTGCACCCTGGGCCTGCTACTTTTGTGGCTAAAACTATTTTTTCTCTATTTTTTCTTTTTTCAAACCAATTTCCAATCATAACTTCAGTCTTGCCATAAGACTCTGAATTGGGCGGTACAGAATAAAGTTCTGCAGTGTCAAAAAAATTTACTCCACTCCCAATGGAATAATCCATTTGTTCAAATGCATCCTTTTCAGTGTTTTGTGTGCCCCATGTCATAGTCCCCAAACATATCAAACTCACGTCTAAGTCAGTGGTGCCTAGTTTTTTAAATTTCATAAAATTGTAATAATTATAATAGTTTTTTAGGTCAATTTTTGCCTATTGAAAAGTATTTAAAAAAACATATATATTTACGTATGGAAATTAATAAACAAAAATCAACAGTACGTTCATCAGCCTCTGAGGCGATTATAGACCAAGGCTTAAGATCTTACATGCTTAAAGTTTATAACTACATGGCGTCTGGTGTGCTATTAACAGGGTTTGTTGCTTTATTCTTTTTCAAAATGGCAGTTGTCACTTCTCCTGAAGGTCAAATATTAGGACTAACTAATTTTGGTAACACTATATATGCTTCAGGCTTAAAGTGGGTAATCATGTTAGCTCCATTAGCCGTTGTTTTTTATATGAGTTTTGGAATAGCAAAAATGTCTGCAGCAAAAGCACAAACTACTTTCTGGGTGTTCGCAGCATTAATGGGAGCATCACTATCATCAATATTCTTAATATACACTGGTGCTAGTATAACAAGAGTTTTTTTTATAACAGCTGGTACTTTCGGAGCTATGAGTATTTACGGTTATACAACTCAACGAGATCTTACAAAACTTGGATCCTTTTTAATGATGGGTCTATTTGGAATTATAATTGCATCCTTGGTAAATATTTTTATGAAATCTTCAATGATGTATTTTGTTATTTCAATAATAGGCGTCTTAGTGTTTGTAGGTTTAACAGCTTATGATACTCAAAAAATTAAAAATATGTACATGGTAAGTGATAGTGGAGAGTTAATGGGTAAGAAAGCTGTTATGGGAGCTTTGACACTTTACCTAGATTTCATAAACCTTTTCATAATGCTTCTAAGACTCTTTGGTCAAAGAAGATAATTATTTAATCAATCTAAGTTTATTCCAGCTTGTTTTGCTAATTAAATTATCTAGATTTTCTGATTTCCTCAATATATTCCCATTTCTATCCTTAATAAAAAACTTTTCATTAAAATATTTAGGTTTTAAATTTTTTGTAATTCTTAAAACCGGTTTTTCAGACGCTCTTTGATAAACATCAAATGAAACTTCTTTAGACCCTGATGAAAAGGAATAATCTTTCCAAGAACCATTTGAAACCATTTTTGCATAAAGATTTAAAATACATTTAAGTTCTCCTTTGATGAAAAATTCTTCATGATATTTTCTTACATCATTATTTACAACTAATTGAACACGTTTCATATTTTATATCTTCTAATTAGCGGCAATTGCAAAACTGTAAATATAAACGTAATAGGTAAGATTCCCCAAACTTTAAAGTTTACCCAAGTAGTTTCAGGCTGAGTTCTCCATACAATCTCATTAATTAAGGCTAAAAAAATAAAAAAATAAGCCCATCTGAAATTTAATTTATCCCAACCAATTTCATTTAATTGAAAGGCAGTTTGTAAGAAAAATTTAAGGAAATTTTTATTGAAAAAAACCTTACTGATAATCAATGTTCCAGCAAAAATTACATTTACAATTGTTGGCTTCATATAAATAAATATTGGATTATTAAAATATAAAGTAAGACCTCCAAAAAGAGTTATAATAATGCCACCAATTAACGGCACATACGGGATTTGCTTTTCCACAAAATAAACTATCGCTACAGCTATCACCGTTGCTATTATAAGTGGCGGAATGGCAGTAGTAAGATTATTCCCACTTTTGTAATAAATTGTAAAAAAAATTAATAAAGGACCAAAGTCACATATAAATTTTAAGAATGACTTATTCACAATGTAAGAGATTAACACATTATAACTTTTTAACAAATTAGATATTGATTTTAACAAAAAAATTACTAACTATTAGGTATGACAATAAGTAACAATGCTAAGTTTTCAATAGGGGAAATAGTCAAACATCGTCATTTTGATTTCAGAGGAGTAATTTACGATGTAGATTTTGAATTTAACAACTCTGAGGAATGGTATCAATCAATACCTAAAGAAGTTCGTCCAAGAAAAGATCAGCCGTTTTATCATCTATTAGCTGAAAGCAATGACGTTACTTACGAAGCTTATGTCTCAGAGCAGAATTTATTAATCGATAATTCAAAAGAGCCTGTAAGGCATCCACTCATAGAGGAAATTTTTTCGGGTAAAAAAGGCTCAAGTTACTTTAAAATATCTAATTAATAATTACCCGCCTTAAATAAAACAACATTTATTCAAATCTGGAACACAGAGATTACGTATAATTGTACTGTTTTAGCTCAATTGAGAATAAACTTCTTATATGACTCCCTCCAATTCTCAATTGGGCCTATAATAGATCTTCACAAAAAAAAATTATTATAGTAGTTAAAGCTGATGTTTAATTATTTTTATAATAGCAATATCTTTACATGGATAGAAAAATTAATAAATTTTATAAATTCTATCTTCTTTGTTTTGCTTTTAGTAGCTCTTTCGTTTGCTTTAATATTTTCTCCTCCAGATTATTTACAAGGAGATAGTGTAAGAATAATGTATGTGCATGTTCCTGCTGCCTGGATAGGTCTGGCTTCTTTTACAGCCATTGCTTTTCTATCGATAATAAATTTTATTTTCAAAATTAAAAATTTAACACTAGTGGCAAAAAGTATAGCTCCGATAGGATTATTGTTCACTTGTATTGCAATTGTTACAGGATCTATTTGGGGCCAACCTACATGGGGAACTTTCTGGGCTTGGGATGCAAGAATAACCTCAATGGTTATTCTAGCTATTTTCTATTTACTTTTTATACTTACACATAAATATTTGTTGGAAGAAAGCAAAGCTAATAATGTTTCAAGTTTAGTAGCTATTGTAGGCTTGATTAATATACCAATAGTCAAATACTCGGTAGAATGGTGGGCAACTCTTCACCAACCAGCTAGTATTAAAATTAGCGGAACAAGTTCAATACACTCATCAATGTTAATGCCTCTATTACTGATGTTTTTTGTATTGATTTTGTATTGTGCGTTAATTTTTCTAATGAAATATAAGACAGAAATCATTAGAATTAAGAAAAAAAATTTAAAAAGAATATGATAAATAATATAATATTAATGAGCGGTTACGGGGTTTTTGTGTGGTCGTCATTTGTAATTACTTTCTTAGTTTGCGGAATTTTTTACTACAAAACTCGCAAAACTTTAAAAAAGTATGAAAAAGAATTTGCGAAAGAGATTGAAAATTTATCTGCTGAGCAGAAAAAAATTGTTTTAGAAAATTCTAAAATTGCTTCAAAAATTTTATCAGCTTATAATAAGACAATCTAAAGCATTTAATGCTTCCAAAAAAAGTAAAAAAAAGAGCCTCTCTTTTAGCAATCTTTCTTTTAGCTTCTGTGTTAGGTGTTTTTTTGATTTTAAATACCTTAAATAAAAATATTCTATATTTTAACTCCCCTACAGATATCAAAATAAGTCAGGACATAAACTATAATAAAAAGATAAGAATAGGGGGCATGGTAAAAAAAAATACTCTAGAAATTAACAATCATGAAATAAAGTTTATTATTACGGATTTCAAAAATGAAATTAGCGTAAGCTTCAAAGGAACAATCCCAAATTTATTTGCCGAAGGTAAAGGCGTAGTGGCTGAAGGAATCCTCAAAGATAAAAGATTTTTCGAAGCTGATAGAATTTTGGCAAAACACGATGAAAATTATATGCCTCCAGAATTAAAGAATATTTTAAGTGACAATGCTAAGTAATACTGGAAACTTTTTACTATCTCTAAATATTTTATTGAGCGCTTTAATTATTTATTACTCTTATAATAATCTTAAAACATCAGATGATTTAATTTCTCAAAAAGTATTTAAAATTAGTATACTGCAAAGTACGTCAATTTTAATATGCTTCTTTACTCTTGTATCTGCCTTTTTGGTCTCTGATTTTTCATTGATCACTGTTTACCAAAACTCTCATACGCTTAAGCCAATTTTTTATAAAATTTCAGGAACTTGGGGAAATCATGAAGGAAGTTTGCTGTTATGGGTAATAATTTTAACATTATTCTCTTTTTTATTTTTAATTTATAACAGGAAGCACCCGAAAAATTATAGACTGTATACTTTAATAATACAAAATTTTCTCATTTTAGGTTTTTTATTTTTTATATTATTTAATTCAAATCCATTTAGTTTAATTAGCCCTTCACCAAATGAAGGGTTAGGATTAAATCCAATTTTACAGGATCCAGCTTTGGCAATACATCCACCTTTGCTTTATGTTGGTTTTGTAGGATCTTCGATTTATTTTTCAGCAGCAATAGCATCAATGATTACAAATTATGCTGATAAATCATTTGCTAAGTCTATTAAGAGCTGGGTTTTAATTTCATGGTCTTTTCAAACTCTAGGAATTTTAGTTGGATCTATTTGGGCTTACTATGAATTAGGATGGGGCGGTTTTTGGTTTTGGGATCCAGTAGAAAATGCTTCGCTTTTACCATGGTTTGCAATGACAGCTCTTTTACATTCTTTATTAGTTTTAGAGAGAAGAAATGTATTATATTTTTGGTCTATCATACTTTGCTTATTAACTTTTATTTTAAGTGTTACGGGAACTTTTTTAGTCAGATCTGGAATACTTAATTCAGTTCATACGTTTGCTAACGATCCTACAAGAGGTATTTATATCTTAGCTTTCTTAAGCATAATGATTTTAGTGGCTGTTTACATTTTATTCTTAAAATACAAACCAGCGAATGTTGAAATAAATTCAAATAGTAAAGAAACTTTTGTTTTAGTAAATAATTGGTTTATGATGTTTTATCTTATTACAGTATTGCTTGGTACCTTATACCCGATATTTACTGATGCAATTTCAAATAACAAAATTTCAGTTGGCCCTCCTTTTTACAATTCAGTAATTATACCAGTTGTTATCGTATTTTTATTTTTTATGGCAATAGGACCTAATGCGAAATGGATAAAAAATAAATTTATTGATCTTAAAATTTATTCATTGATTATATTAGCTGCAGTATTGCTTAATTTCATTATTTTTTTCTTTTTTAAAAGCTACAGTATTATATCTAATTTAATAGTTATCTCTTCATTATTTCTGATTTTATCATCCATTATGGATATTTTTAAAAAAATAAGTTTTAATTTTCCAAGAGTGGTGTCGCATTTATCCTTTGGATTTCTAATCCTATTTATCGGATTAAATCACAATTTTTCGATTGAAAAAGATTTTAATTTAAAAATAGGAGAAACCAAACAAATAGATAATTTTAAATTTCATCTTAAAGACTTAAAGTTAGTTCAAGATACAAATTATAAAGCTGTAATTGGTTCACTAAAAGTTAATGATTTATTAAGTAAAGAAGAGAGAGTTTTAAAACCTGAAATAAGAATTTATGATAATCCTCAAACTTTAACCTACGAGGCTTCAATTCAAACAAATTTTATAAGAGATTATTACTTAACCATGAGCAATATTGATCGGTCCGACTATTACAATATCAAATTTCAAAAAAAACCACTTATGATTTGGATTTGGATATCAGTTGCTATGCTTTCGTTAGGAGGTTTTTTAAGTTTACTAAGACATGCAAAATATAATTAAACTAATCACAGTATCTTTATTGGTATTCATTCTTGGAATATTTTACCAATCTTTAAATAGAAGTTCTAATTACGATACTAAATTTCTTGTTGGAAATAAAATAGCTGATATTGAATTAAGTGACCTACAAAGCGAAAAATTTTTTACTAACGATGATTTTAAAAACAATAAATATACTTTGATAAATTTTTGGGCATCATGGTGCGCACCTTGTAGAGTTGAGCACCCATATTTAATGATATTATCTAGGAATAAAGATATAAAAATATTAGGTATAAATTTTAAAGATAAAAAAATTAATGCTTTAAAATTTTTAGAGGAACTCGGTGATCCATATGATTATCTTGCAAAAGACAACAATGGGAAACAATCGGTTAATTTTGGTATATATGGCATACCTGAGAGCATATTGATTGATAGTAAATTTAATATTTTAAAAAAGATTATTGGTCCACTAAATGAAAAAGATTTGAAGGAAATTAAAGAAATTATAAAATCATAATGAAAATAAAGATACTTTGCTTAGTCATTTTTTTTAACTTTTCTGTTTATGCTACCTCAAATGAAATTTTAAATGAAAGTCGAATTCATAAGAATCTCCGTTGCTTACTCTGTCAAGGTCAATCAATTGCTGACTCAAATTCTGAATTTGCTCAAACTTTAAAAATGGTGGTTAAAGATTTAGTTAAGCAAGGAAAAACTGAGGATGAGATCTATAATTTTCTTTCAGATAAATATGGAGATTGGATTTTGTATAAACCTAAATTCAATTATGAAAATTTTTTACTTTGGTCATTTCCCTATTTAGTACTTGTTTTTGGAGGCTTTATAATCGTTTTCTTAGTAAAAAAACGCTAAAAAAAAACTTAAATTGCTAACTGTACTTATTAACTATTTAGTTGTATTTTTTCAAAATGAATTTTAAAATTTTTAGAGTTTTAACAATATTAGTAATTTTTTCGTCACAAGTCTTAGCGGATGATAATAATAAAGAACTATCCTTTTATACAGGAACTTTTGATGTAATTGATAAAGAGGGTGACGATCAAACAACTTTATTTGGAGTTGAGCATAAAAACCCTGATTTATTTAGAGAGACTTTTTTAGGAAAATTTAAACCTGTTAGTGGTGCGTTTATAACAGGAAATAGTTCAGTATACTTATATACGGGAATTGAAGGACAGTATGGTCTAGGTCCACTAAAAATTTTACCAAGTTTTACTCCAGGGTATTATGAAAAGGGAGACGGTAAAGACTTAGGAAGCGTTTTAGAATTTAAAAGTGAAATTAAGTTTGGATTGGATATTTTTGAAAACTCTAAGCTAAGTTATAGTTATAGTCATATTTCTAACAATGACTGGGGAGATACAAATCCAGGTACAGATAACCAACAAATTACATTTTCTAAAAACTTTTAATAACAATGAATTTAAACGATTGTTATAATTTTGATGATTTTAGAAAATTAGCAAAAAAGAATCTTCCAGCTCCAATATTTCATTATATTGATGGTGGTGCAGACGATGAAACAACTTTGAAAAGAAATACAGAGTCTTTCTTGAAATGCGACCTGGTGCCAAACATTCTTGCAAGTGTTGGGGAACCTGATTTATCAACGACAGTGTTCGGCCAGAAAATCGATTTACCAATTTTCTTATCACCTACAGCAATGCAAAGACTTTACCATCATGATGGAGATAAGGCTTCAGCAAGGGCAGCAGAAAAATTTGGAACTTTCTATAGCATGTCCACAATGGCGACTTCCTCAATTGAAGAAATAGCAAATATTTCTGGAGGTCCAAAACTTTTTCAACTCTATATTCATAAGGATCAAGGCTTAACAGACAATTTGATTGATAGATGTAAAAGTTCTGGATTTAAAGCAATGTGTTTGACTGTTGATACTGTCGTTGCAGGAAATCGCGAAAGAGATCACAGATGGGGTTTCACTACTCCCCCAAAACTTACTTTAAAAAGTCTGATGAGTTTTGCAATGCATCCTAAGTGGTCGTTTAATTATTTAACACATGAAAAATTCCAATTATCAAACGTATCTCATTGGACAAAAAAAGGATCTAGCATTGCTAAAGGAGTAATGGAATATATTAATGAACAATATGATCCTGCGATGAGTTGGAAAGATGCTGAGTATGTTGTAAAGAAATGGGGTGGACCCTTTGCTTTAAAAGGAGTTATGTCTGTTGAAGATGCAAAAAGAGCTGTTGAAATTGGAGCATCTGCAATTATGCTTTCAAACCATGGGGGAAGACAACTCGATGGATCAAGATCTCCATTTGATCAATTACCTGCAATAACAGATGCAGTTGGAGGCAAAATAGAAATTATTTTAGATGGTGGAATTCGAAGGGGGACGCATGTTCTTAAAGCGCTTTCTTTAGGAGCGACGGCATGTAGTTTTGGAAAAGGTTTTTTATTTGCATTAGGTGCAGGCGGTCAGAAAGGAGTAGAGCAGATGCTGACTAGAATGAGAGACGAAATAAGAAGAGACATGATTTTATTAGGCTGTAAAAGCATAAAAGAGCTAAATAAAACAAAAATTGCTTACAGGTGATGCAAAAAAACTAGTTTTCAAAAGGGTCAATAAATACTAGGTTTAGATTATGAAATTAGCAAAGAATTTAGACAGGCTTGGAACAGAAACAGCGTTTAGTGTATTAGCTGAAGCTAAAAAACTTGAAGCCCAAGGAAAAGAGATGATTCACTTAGGTTTAGGTCAGCCAGACTTTATGACACCTAAACATATTATGGAAGCAGCAAAAAAAGCCATAGATGACGGACATCATGGATACGTATTAGCGAATGGAATTGCTGAATGCAGGCAAGCTGTCTCAAGAAAAATTAAAAGTTTATATAAAAAAGAAGTAAGTCCTGATCGGATTATGATTATGCCTGGTGGTAAACCTACAATGTACTTTGCAATTCAAATGATTGGTGAGCCTGGTGCTGAGATAGTTCATCCGACACCTGGTTTTCCAATTTATGAGTCTATGATTAATTACACAGGAGCTAAAGCAGTGCCTTATGATTTAACAAAAGAGAAAGATTTAAAGTTTGACCCTGAAAAAATTTTATCTTTGATAACAGATAAAACTCGACTTGTGATCCTAATAAATCCAAATAATCCTACGGGGAGTTTTGTAGAAAAACCATCAATTGATTTTCTTGCAGAAGGTTTAAAGAAACATCCACATGTCACGATACTTAGTGACGAAATTTATAGTAGGCAAATTTTTGATGGAAAAGAAATGCCAACTTTTTTTAATTATCCTGATTTACAAGATAGGTTAATAGTATTAGATGGATGGAGTAAGGCTTACTCCATGACTGGTTGGAGAATGGGATGGAGCGTGTGGCCAGAAAATTTAATTTCTCATGTAACTAAATTGGCAATTAATAGCTTTTCATGCGTGAACGCACCGTCGCAGTTTGCTGGAATAGCAGCACTTGATGGGCCTGACGATTCCATTCACCATATGATGGAAAAATTTGACCAAAGAAGAAAATTGATTCACAAAGGTTTAAATGATTTACCTGGTGTGGAATGCAGTATGCCTGGTGGAGCATTTTATGCTTTTCCAAATGTAAAAGGAACAGGAATGAGTGGAAGCGAATTTTCAAAAAAATGTATGCATGAAGCTGGTGTGGCAATTGTACCTGGAACGGCATTTGGCAAAACATCAACAGATTACGTTCGTTTTAGCTTTGCTGCATCGCGGGATAACATTCAAAAAGCACTAGAAAAAATCTCAAAAATGCTTAAGTAGGATTGATTATGAGTAGTTTACAAATGCCAAAAGTTGATGATGTAGTTCTGTCTAAAAAGGACAAAATTGCTTCAGATCTAAGTGTAATTATAAATTCTAAAAATGTTCTTTCAAATCCAGATGAATTAAGACCTTTTGAAACTGACGGCTTAACGGCTTACAGACAAATGCCTCTTTTAGTAGTTATGCCTGAGACTGTTGAGGAAGTAAGTCAAATTTTAAAATATTGTAATGAGAATAAAATTAAAGTAGTTCCAAGAGGAGCTGGAACAGGTTTATCTGGTGGTTCGATGCCTTTAAAGGATTGTGTTTTAATGGCAATGGGAAAATTTAACAAGATAATTGAAATTGATTATGAAAACAGATGTGTAGTTACACAACCTTGTGTAACAAATTTAGCAATTACCCATGCTGTTCAAGATAAAGGTTTTTATTATGCTCCAGACCCATCGAGTCAAATTGCATGCTCTATAGGTGGGAACGTAGCTGAAAATTCTGGTGGAGTTCATTCTCTTAAATACGGAGCTACTACAAATAACCTTTTGGGTATCGAAGTGGTTTTAATGGATGGAACTATAACTAAATTTGGCGGTAAAGCCATGGATGCGGAAGGATATGATTTCTTAGGTTTGATGACTGGCTCAGAAGGTTTGCTTGGGGTTATTACAGAGGTTACTGTAAAAATTTTAAAGTCACCTGAAGTTGTTAAAGCAGCTTTAGTGGGTTTTCCATCAATTGAAGATGCAGGAAACTGCGTTGCTGAAATAATTGCAGAGGGATGTATACCAGCCGGAATGGAAATAATGGATAAAGCTTTGACAAAAGCAACCAATGACTACTCAAAAGCAGGTTACCCAACTGATGCAGAAGCAATGATGATTGTAGAATTTGATGGAACAGAGCACGAAGTTGAAGCATATATTGATAAGGCAAAACAAATCGCTGAAAAAAATAATTCAACAAGTTTAAAAATTAGTAAATCAAATAAAGAAAGATTGAAGTTTTGGGCAGGTAGAAAAGCAGCCTTTCCAGCTTGTGGAGTTTTAGCACCTGATTACATGTGTATGGATGGTTCAATTCCAAGAGGAAAACTTGCTGAAGTTTTAAATGAAATCTCAAAACTATCTAAAAAATATAATTTGGCAGTCGCTAATGCATTCCATGCGGGAGATGGAAACCTTCATCCTCTGATTATGTTTGATGCAAACGATAAGGAGTCTTTGAGAAAATGTGAGGAGTTTGGAGCCGATATATTAAAATATTGTGTAAAAGTTGGTGGAGCTCTAACGGGTGAACACGGAGTTGGTATAGAGAAAAGAGAGTTAATGTGCGAAGCATTCAACGATAAAGATATACAACAACAATTAACAATTAAAGTTGCTTTAGATCCAAATTCATTATTAAATCCAGGTAAGGTTTATCCAATACTTAGAAAATGTGCTGAGGAAGGAAGAGTTCATGTTCATGGAGGAAAAACAAAATTCCCAGACATCCCTAGATTTTAACCAGAATATTTTTAAACCATCTTCAAGAGAAGAAATAATCGAGATAGTCAAAAATTGTTATAAAAAAAATATACCTCTTGAAATTAATGGATTAAAATCAAAAAATAAAATCGGAAGAAATTTTCAATCTGAAAAAACTTTAGATCTATCTGATTATAAAGGCATAATTGATTACAAACCTGAAGAACTTTACATCAAAGTTAAAGCTGGCACACCCTTAAAAGAAATAATAGAACAGCTAGATAAAAATAATCAGCAATTAGCTTTTGAACCAAATGATTTTGGTTACTTATTTTCTGGAGAAAGCAATAGCGGTTCTATTGGCGGAGTGGTTTCATGTAATTTTGCTGGGTCACGAAGATTTAAAGTTGGCAGTGTTCGAGATCACATACTTGGCTTTCAAGGGATTAATGGAAAAGGCGAAACCATTAAATCAGGAGGAACAGTAGTTAAAAATGTTACTGGTTATGATCTAAGCAAATTAATATCAGGATCTTTCGGCACGCTCACAGTATTAACAGAGCTCTCAATAAAAGTACTACCTAAACCTGAAACAAGCAAAACTTTAGTGATAAAGAATCCTCATCTTAAAAAAGCATTGGACTTTATTGGAAAAGCATTGTCATCTTCTACTGATCCATCAGGGGGCGTATTTTACCCAGACTATTTTGGAAAAAATTTTGTTTTAAATGATTTAACTCATGACGGAGGCTTAACAGCTATCAGGATTGAGGGCCCAATTAATTCTGTAGATCAAAGATTGAATAGGTTATCAAAAGAATTAAGTCTGTTAGATCAAGAACTTTCTATTTTAGACAGTGAGCAAAGCAATATTTTTTGGAGTAGGACAAAAAATTTAGAGGTTTTTAAAAGTCTAAAAAGTAATTTATTAAGAATAGTTCTACCAATTAGCGAAACCTTACAGGTCATCCAAAAACTTAAAAGTTTTGAGATTAAATACTTTATTGATTGGGGCGGGAGTCTAATCTGGGCCTCATTTGATCAATTAAATACAAAAATTCTTGGTGAAATTAAAGATATAGTAAAAAAACATCAAGGTTATATTACATTGATTAAAGTCGAAGAGGATCTAAAAGCCTCCGCGGATATTTTTACAATAGATCCAATAAAGTATAAAATAAGTGAAAAAATTAAAAGGAGTTTTGACCCTAAAAGAATTTTTAATCCGGGAAAAATGTATACAGGAATTTAAATGCAGACATCATTTACTGATAAACAACTTCAAAATAAAGATAATAAAACCAGTGAAACAATAATTAGAAAATGTGTTCACTGCGGAATGTGCAATGCTACTTGTCCTACTTATCAAATTAACGGAGAGGAACTGGAGGGGCCAAGAGGTAGAATATATCTTATAAAAGATATGCTAGAAAAGAAGAAACCGGCCACAAAAGAAATAGCAAAACATATAGATAGTTGTTTATCTTGTTACTCATGTATGACTACTTGTCCTTCAGGAGTGAATTATATGCACTTAATTGATCATGGTAGAAATTATGTTGAAGAAACTTACAAAAGACCTTTTTTGGATAAAGTATTTAGAAATATTCTTTCGTTTGTATTACCAAGACCAAAAGTATTCTTGTTAATTGCTTTATCTTCAAAATTAATTAAACCATTAAGTTTTTTATTTCCAAAATTTATTAGAAACGCATTGAATTTAATGCCAGACAAAATTCCAGGAAAAAAGTTGAAGGAACAGAAAGTTTATGAAGTTCACAAAGGTAAAAAGGTTTCAAGAGTAGCTTTGTTAACAGGATGTGTTCAAAGAGTTATCTCTCCTGAAATAAATGAAGCTACTATAAGACTTTTAAATAGGCACAATGTTGAAGTTGTGGTAATGCCAGACATTATTTGCTGTGGATCTTTAAACCATCATTTGGGTAAACAAAAATTAGCACACGAATCATTTAAAAATAATATTGAGAGTTGGCACGATGAGTATCTAAAAAATGGATTGGATGCGATAATAAGTAATACGTCTGGTTGCGGAACAACTTTAAAAGATTATGGTCATATTTTTAAAAATGATAAAGACCTGAAAAAGAAAGCTAAAAAAATTTCAGAACTTACTAAAGATATTACTGAGTACCTAGATGAAAATTTAAAATTAAATATAAATTTGAACTCAGAAAAAAAATATAGAATAGCCTATCATTCAGCATGTTCAATGCAGCATGGACAGAAAGTTCACGACCAACCAAAAGATTTAATTTCAAAAACTGGTAACGAAGTATTAGATATTCCCGAGGGACATTTGTGCTGTGGTTCCGCTGGGACTTACAACATTTTACACCAAAAAATGGCAAAATCACTTTTAAAGAATAAAGTAAATAACATAGAAAAAATTTCACCTGATTTCATTTCAACAGGTAACATTGGTTGTATGACACAAATTTCAGCTGGCACTAGAATACCAATTATTCATACCGTAGAATTACTTGATTGGTTTACTGGAGGTCCTAAGCCATATAAATTAAATAATTTTTAAAATGAAAAAAAAGATTTTTGTTACTAGAAGACTTCTCAAAGAAAATGAGGAGAAATTAAAAGAATTATTCGAAGTTAATCTTAATAAAGATGATAAGATTTATAAACCTCAAGAAATAATAGATAGTTCACGAAATTTTGATGGAATTTTAAGTTCTGTTTCAGATTCTATTAATGCAGATACTATCTCTAAACTTTCAAGCTCTATTAAAATTATTGCTAATGGTGCAGTTGGTTTTGGTAATATAGATGTTAAAGCAGCAAAAGAAAAAGGAATTACTGTAACAAACACACCCGATGTACTTACAGACGCTACAGCAGATATTCAGATTTTACTTTTATTAGGAGCATCAAGAAAAGCTTATGAAGGGAGACTAGCTGCAGAAACCCAAAGTTGGAAATGGTCGTGGGATTTCTTGTTAGGAAAGCAAATGTCTAATAAAAAACTAGGCATACTTGGAATGGGTAGAATAGGAAGAGCAGTCGCTAAAAGAGCTAAAGCTTTTAATATGGAAATTCATTATCATAATAGATCTAAACTTTCACCAGAATTGGAAAATGGTGCAATTTATCATAAAGATCTAAAAAGTCTTTTTAAGCAAAGTGAATTTTTGTCAATAAACTGTCCCGCTACACCTGAGACAACAAAACTTGTAAATAAAGAAACTCTAAGCTACCTAGAAGATAATACTGTAGTTGGTAACGCAGCCAGAGGAGATATTGTGGATGATGAAGCTATGATTGAAGCAATAAAAAGTGGAAAAGTTTTTGCTTATGGTTTGGACGTTTATAATGGTGAGCCTCAAATCCATCCAGAGTATTTAAAATTAAAAAATATTTTCTTACTTCCACACTTGGGAAGTGCAACAAAAAGGACTAGGTGGGACATGGCATTCAGAGCTACAAAAAATTTAGAGGACTTCTTTTCTGGAAAGAAACCACAAGATCAAGTTAATTAGTACACCTACAGATTGAATCTATTATTTTTACTTTAAAATTGTTCTTAAATAAATCGAGACTCTGATTTGAGTTTATGCTTAAATCTTAATGTTAATTAACAATAGGAGGACATATGTCTAAAGAGAAAAAGATAATAAAAAAGAAATCTCCTTCAAGACGTAAATTCTTTAAAGTTGCTGGAGCAGTAGCAGCTACTGGAATTTTAGCGGCTTGTAAACCTCAAGGAGGCGCTGGCGGTGGCGGCGGAGGAAAAACTGTAACACTTAAAATGCAAGCAGCATGGCCAAGTGGTGCAAACATTTTCTTCGAAATGGCTGGCGACTATGCGCGAATGGTTGAAGAGATGTCTGGCGGTTCACTTAAGATTGATTTACAGCCGGTAGGTTCAGTAGTTAAAACTTCTGAAATCGGACAAGCTGTAAGTTCAGGTTCACTTGATATGGGCCACTGGGTAACAGCTTACTGGTACGGAAAAAATCCAGCAGCATCACTTTTTGGAACTGGACCGTCTTACGGTTTATCTTCACAAGAAGTAATGGGATGGATTGAGTACGGTGGAGGAAGAAAACTTTACGAAGAAACTTTAAAAAAAGTTGGTTTTGATTACGTAGGTTTTTTCCACATGCCAATGCCAGCACAACCATTTGGTTGGTTTAAGAAAAATGTTACACAAGTTTCAGATGTTACAGGTATGAAATACCGAACAGTTGGACTTGCTACTAACGTTTTAACTGCAATGGGAATGGTCGTAAGACAGTTACCAGGCGGGGAAATCCAACCAGCAATGAAAACTGGATTAATTGAGGCTGCAGAGTTCAATAACCCTACATCGGACTCACAATTTGGAATGCAAGACGTTTCTAAGCATTACCATTTAGGTAGCTTCCACCAGTCACAAGAAATGTTCGAAATACCAATTAACAGAAAAAGGTATGAAAGTTTATCACCAGAGCACCAAGCTATATTAAAATATGCAGCATACAGTGCTAATAGTGATAACTATTTTAAAGCATTAGTTAGATACTCTGCTGATTTGAGTAAACTGATGAACGAACATAAAGTAAATGTATATCAAACTTCGGATGCAATTTTAGCTCAACAGCTAAAAGGTTGGGATCAAGTTATCGGAGAGTTTTCTGGTAAAGATCCGTTCTTTAAGAAAATTGTAGACTCGCAAAAAACTTATGCGAAAAGAGTTATGAAATACTTACTCATGAATCAACCAAACTACAGACTCGCTTACGAGGCTGAATTTGGTAAACTTTCTGACGTAAAAATTTAATTTTTCATAAAAAAAGGGGGATATTTACAATCCCCCTTTTTCAATTTAAAAATAACACATGGATAGATATATTAAATTTGCAGATAGTTTAAGTGTGGCAGTTGGTAAAGCCTTCTCATGGTGTATTGTAATTTTATGTTTAGGAACATGTTATGAAGTCGTGATGGCTTATGCATTTAATAAACCAACTTTGTGGAATTTTGATTTTAGTTTACAAATGTATGGAGCTATTTTCATGATGGCCGGAGCTTATACTCTTTCAACGCAAGCTCATGTAAGAGGAGATGTTTTATACAGGCTAATGAAAACAAAAACTCAAGCAAAATTAGACCTAATACTTTATTTTATATTTTTTTTTCCGGGAGTATTAGCTTTAACATTTTACGGTTTAGATTACGCAGGTTTAGCATGGAAGATTAAAGAAACTAGTTGGAATAGTCCTGCGCAAATCCAAATTTATATGGCAAAATCTTTGATCCCTCTCTCTGGATTGCTTTTAACTTTACAAGGTGTAGCAGAGGTTTTTAGATGTATAAATTGTCTAAAGTCAGGTAAGTGGGACGAAAGAGAAGACACAGATCAAGAAACAGAAAAGATATTAATGAGAACATCTCAAAAAGAATTTAAAGCAAAATAATATGTACTTTTATATTCCAGATCCTGTAGTTGCAATGATCATGATGTTTGTTTTTCTTGGAGCAGTACTTCTAGGTTTCCCAATTGCTTTCACATTAATGGCTATGGGAATTGGTTTTGGCTACTACGCATATTTCGATTGGGGTTTGATGGAGCACATATTTGATAACAGAATATTTGGTTTGTTCGTTCAAAATACCTATACCGTTATGGATAACACAGTTTTAACTGCTGTGCCTTTATTTCTATTTATGGGCTATTTAGTTGAGAGAGCAGGAATAGTTTCAAGGTTATTTTTTGCGATAAGACTTGCTTCGCATAAATTACCTGCCTCAATGGCAGTTGCAGCATTAATTACTTGCGCGCTGTTTTCTACAGCCACTGGAATAATTGGGGCAGTTGTGACGTTGATGGGTTTGTTAGCTTGGCCAGCTATGATCAAAGCTGGTTATGATAAAAAATTTTCGTCTGGAGTAATTTGTGCTGGTGGCTGTCTAGGAATTTTAATTCCTCCAAGTATAATGTTAATTGTTTATTCAGTTATCGCTCAGCTGTCGCCTTTAAGACTTTTTGCAGCTGCAATTTTTCCTGGGCTACTTTTAGCTGGTCTTTACATTGTTTACTCAATTACGTTAGCTTATTTTAATCCTAAAATCGCTCCGAAGCCACCTAAAGAGGAAATTCCGGCAACTGCAGTAATCATCAAGGAAATTCTTATTTCATTTGTTCCTTTATTTTCTCTGATCCTTTTAGTTTTAGGATCAATCCTTGGAGGCTTAGCAACACCTGCAGAAGCTGCTGCTGTAGGTGCGTTTGGAGCACTTATCTTATCTTATGCATACAAATCTCTAAAATGGAAAAATTTTAAGGAGTCTGTTTTTTTAACAGCAAAAACTTCAGCAATGATCATGTGGTTATTTGTTGGTTCCTGGACATTCTCCTCAGTGTTTTCATATTTAGGAGGGCATGAGGTCTTTGAACACTTTTTTAAGTCAATGGATTTGGCTCCTTGGCAGTTTCTTATTATTACCCAGATAATTATATTTATTCTTGGATGGCCACTTGAATGGACTGAAATATTAATTATATTTGTGCCAATATTTTTACCATTATTAGATTTATTTGGGGTTAACCCTTATCTGTTTGCGATGTTAATAGCTTTAAATTTACAAACATCATTTTTAACACCTCCAATGGCCATGTCTGCTTATTATCTTAAGGGAGTTCAATCGAAAAACGTAGAATTATTGGAAATTTTCAGAGGAATCATTCCATTTTTAGGAATTGTAAT